>NZ_JAKUXK010000005.1:0-52844 GCF_026782865.1 Streptococcus mitis | reverse complement strand
AACGTCAAGAACGTCCAAACTCAGAGCTTCTCAAAGGTCAACGTCGTATTGTGCAAGTTGGAGAAGAAGGACAAGTTCGTCATCTAGTAGAAGTAGATTCCCATGGCAATCGTACCCTTCGTACAACAGAAGTTCTCAAGGAAGCTCTTCCGGAAATTGTTGAAGTTGGAACGAAAGAAGAGCAAGACTCTCAAAAAACAGGTCAAGCTCTTTTAGCAATACCGACAAATGAAAAAGTAGGTAAAGAACTTCCAAATACTGGAGTAACAAGAGATGCTAGTCTAGTAGCACTAGGACTCCTCGGAGTGATGAGTGGCTATGGCCTACTTGCTGGAAAGAAGAGAGAAAACGAATCGATTTAGGATTCTTGCATTTCCTCATAACAACTAAAAACAAGGTTTGACTGCGGATTAGTCAAACCTCGTTTTAACTAGTAAAAATCAGTGGAAGAATGAGATGGATTAACTAGTTTTTCTTATATTACTTAGTGATTTGGAAAGGTTTTTCTAGTTTTGATTTTCAGAAATGCTAGTTTTCGTTGCAAGAAAGAACTGGAAAAGTTTAGGGTTTTTCTATCTCTTTTGGTGATTTTGTGATATAATTAACACGTATAAAAAAAGAAGGAGTCATATCTAATGGCAAAATTGACTGTTAAAGACGTTGACTTGAAAGGGAAAAAAGTTCTCGTTCGTGTTGACTTCAACGTACCTGTAAAAGATGGCGTGATTACCAACGACAACCGTATCACTGCAGCTCTTCCAACTATCAAGTACATTCTTGAACAAGGTGGACGTGCTATCCTCTTCTCTCACCTTGGCCGTGTAAAAGAAGAAGCAGACAAAGCTGGTAAATCACTTGCTCCTGTAGCTGCTGACTTGGCAGCTAAATTGGGTCAAGACGTTACTTTCCTTCCAGGTGTCACTCGTGGTGCTGAATTGGAAGCGGCAATCAACGCTCTTGAAGATGGACAAGTTCTCTTGGTTGAAAACACTCGCTACGAAGATGTTGACGGCAAAAAAGAATCTAAAAACGATCCTGAACTTGGTAAATACTGGGCATCACTTGGAGATGGTATCTTCGTAAACGATGCATTCGGTACAGCTCACCGTGCACACGCATCTAACGTTGGTATCTCAGCAAACGTTGAAAAAGCAGTTGCTGGTTTCCTTCTTGAAAACGAAATTGCCTACATCCAAGAAGCAGTTGAAGCTCCAGAACGTCCATTCGTGGCTATCCTTGGTGGTTCAAAAGTTTCAGACAAGATCGGTGTTATCGAAAACTTGCTTGAAAAAGCTGATAAAGTCCTTATCGGTGGTGGTATGACTTACACATTCTACAAAGCACAAGGTATCGAAATCGGTAACTCACTTGTAGAAGAAGACAAATTGGATGTTGCGAAAGCTCTTCTTGAAAAAGCAAACGGTAAATTGATCTTGCCAGTTGACTCAAAAGAAGCTAACGCCTTTGCTGGTTACACTGAAGTGCGTGACACTGAAGGTGAAGCAGTTTCTGAAGGCTTCCTTGGTCTTGACATCGGTCCAAAATCTATCGCTAAATTTGACGAAGCTTTGACTGGTGCGAAAACAGTTGTATGGAACGGACCTATGGGTGTATTTGAAAACCCAGACTTCCAAGCTGGTACAATTGGTGTGATGGACGCTATCGTGAAACAACCAGGCGTTAAATCAATCATCGGTGGTGGTGACTCAGCTGCCGCAGCGATCAACCTTGGACGTGCAGATAAATTCTCATGGATCTCTACTGGTGGTGGTGCATCAATGGAACTTCTTGAAGGTAAAGTTCTTCCAGGACTTGCAGCCTTGACAGAAAAATAAGATTTTATAAACAAATCAAAGAAGAGAGGAATGAAAGTTCCTCTTTTCTTTTGCTTAAAATAAAAACGCTTCCTCTCAACTATTCCTCATAAAATCAGCCAATTTATGATAAAATGGAAATAGAAAGTTGAGATTATGAGTTATTTTAAAAAATATAAATTCGATAAATCCCAGTTCAAACTTGGTATGCGAACCTTTAAAACAGGTATTGCTGTTTTTCTAGTTCTCTTGATTTTTGGCTTTTTTGGTTGGAAAGGTCTTCAAATCGGTGCTTTGACAGCCGTTTTTAGCCTGAGGGAGAGTTTTGATAAGAGTGTCCATTTTGGGACTTCGCGTATTCTAGGAAATAGTATCGGTGGCCTCTATGCCCTGGTCTTCTTCCTATTAAATACCTTTTTCCATGAAGCCTTTTGGGTAACTTTAGTAGTTGTTCCAATCTGCACCATGTTAACCATTATGACAAATGTAGCTATGAATAATAAAGCGGGTGTAATTGGTGGTGTAGCGGCTATGTTAATCATTACCCTATCGATTCCGAGTGGCGAGACGATTTTGTACGTATTTGCGCGTGTATCAGAAACTTTCATGGGAGTTTTTGTCGCAATTCTCGTAAATTATGATATTGACCGCATTCGGCTCTTTTTTGAGAAAAAAGAAAAATAATGTTACATTTTATAACATTATCAATTGACGTTTGTCTTTTTTTAGACTATAATAGACAGAAAGAAGGAAATTGTAAATGAAGGAAAAAGAATTTCGCCGAAATATGGCTGTTTTTCCTATCGGCAGTGTTATGAAGTTGACCGATCTATCGGCGCGTCAGATTCGTTATTATGAAGATCAAGAGTTGATTAAGCCTGATCGAAACGAAGGGAACCGTCGCATGTATTCCTTGAATGACATGGATCGTCTGCTTGAAATCAAAGATTATATCTCTGAAGGTTATAATATCGCTGCCATTAAGAAAAAATATGCTGAACGTGAAGCGAAATCCAAGAAAGCGGTTAGTCAGACTGAAGTACGTCGTGCACTTCACAATGAACTCCTCCAACAGGGTCGCTTTGCTTCAGTACGGTCACCTTTTGGTCGCGGTTAGGCAACCGCAAGTAGTCATAATTAAGGAGAAAACTCATGCCAATCACAGCTGCAGATATTCGTCGTGAAGTCAAGGAAAAAAATGTTACCTTTATCCGTCTCATGTTCTCAGATATTTTGGGAACCATGAAAAACGTCGAAATTCCTGCTACAGATGAACAGTTAGATAAAGTCTTGTCAAATAAGGCTATGTTTGATGGATCTTCTATCGAAGGTTTTGTACGTATCAATGAGTCAGATATGTACTTGTACCCAGACTTGGATACATGGACAGTCTTCCCATGGGGAGATGAAAATGGAAGTGTTGCAGGTTTGATCTGTGATGTCTATACAACAGAAGGTGAACCATTTGCAGGTGACCCTCGTGGTAATCTCAAACGTGCTCTTCGTCACATGGAAGAAGTGGGATTCAAATCATTCAACCTTGGACCAGAGCCAGAATTCTTCCTATTTAAATTGGATGAAAATGGAGATCCAACACTTGAAGTGAATGACAAGGGTGGCTACTTTGATTTGGCGCCTACTGACCTTGCGGACAATACACGTCGTGAGATTGTGAATGTCTTGACCAAAATGGGATTTGAAGTAGAGGCAAGTCACCACGAGGTTGCAGTTGGACAACACGAGATTGATTTTAAGTATGATGAAGTTCTCCGTGCCTGTGATAAGATTCAAATCTTTAAACTCGTTGTTAAAACTATTGCTCGCAAACATGGTCTTTACGCAACCTTTATGGCCAAACCAAAATTTGGTATTGCTGGATCAGGTATGCACTGTAATATGTCCTTGTTTGATGCAGAAGGAAACAATGCTTTCTTTGATCCAAATGATCCAAAAGGAATGCAGTTGTCAGAAACGGCCTACCATTTCCTTGGCGGTTTGATCAAGCATGCCTACAACTATACTGCCATCATGAACCCAACGGTTAACTCATACAAACGTTTGGTGCCAGGTTATGAAGCGCCTGTTTACATTGCTTGGGCTGGTCGTAACCGTTCGCCACTTGTGCGCGTGCCTGCTTCACGTGGTATGGGAACTCGTCTTGAGTTGCGTTCAGTGGATCCGATGGCAAACCCATACATCGCTATGGCTGTTCTTTTGGAGGTTGGTTTGCATGGTATTGAAAACAAAATCGAAGCACCAGCTCCTATCGAAGAAAATATCTACATCATGACAGCAGAAGAGCGTAAGGAAGCTGGCATTACAGACCTTCCGTCAACTCTTCACAACGCTTTGAAAGCTCTGACTGAAGATGAAGTTGTCAGAGAAGCTCTTGGAGAACATATCTATACTAGTTTCCTTGAAGCCAAACGAATCGAATGGGCAAGCTATGCAACCTTCGTTTCACAATGGGAAATTGATAACTATTTAGATCTTTACTAATACTAATATAGAAGAAAGATTGCCTGAGGGTGGTCTTTTTTCTTGCGTTTTATATCGAGGTGTGATATATTTTATATAACGAAGTGCGATATATCGAACTGAATAGGAGGTGCTTATAAATGGAATTAACGGATAAGATTCGTCGAGTTTATCTTCCGATGACGGAAACGGGTTTTTATATCTTGTTCTGTCTGCAAAAGGAAGGTCATGGTTATAGTATTACGCAAAAGGTCAAGGAGATGACAGATTCGCAAGTCTTGATTAGTCCTGGAACTATGTATGGAACCTTGTCAAAGATGGAAAAGGATGGTGTGATTTCCTTTGTCCGCGAAGAGGAAAAACGGAAAATCTATCAGATTACAGACTTGGGACGAAAAGTCTTAGATATTGAATTGAAGCGTATTGAACGCCTCTACAGAAATAGTCGGGAGGAAGGATGATGGAAAAGAAAATTGTTTATCGAATTTTTACAATTGCGGATTATGAGAGGGAGGCTCTATACTTTAGAGAAATGCATGCTAAGGGCTGGAAACTTAGGAAAGTAAGCTATTCTATCTTATTGTTTGCAGTTAAGTATACCTTTGAAAAATGTCACCCTGAGCAAGTGTCTTATCAGTTGGACTTTTACCCAATGGAAAAATCAGAGAGAGCTTCCTATTTACAACTGTTTAAAGACTGTGGTTGGGAGCATATTACAGACTTTAATGGGTTTTCCTACTTTAGAAAGCTTCATTCTGGAATTGAGTCGGATGCCGAGTTTGAAATTTATAATGACGCAGCCGGGAAATTAGCTATGGTCAAACGGATTTTAACGAGGCGGATGCTTCCTATTTTGCTTCTCTTTTTAGCTCTACTACCGGTTTTCTCAAAGTTTGTCACTGGAGGTAGTTCTTTCAGTTGGGAAATGTTTTTGATTGTTATAATAGATGGTGTTTTATTGATAGTCCATGCGATTCAGATTTCTTATATTTTTTGGAGATTGTTTCAAAAGTGGAAAGAATTATCTGACAAATAAAACTATGTATGTTTTCTGATTTGGAGGTAAGGTAATGAATAGCAAAGTACAATTTCGGATTTTCACCATTGTTGATCTGGACAAGGAAGAAGAATATTTACATGAGATGCATTTGAAAGGTTGGAAGTATAGAACTAGTCGTTTTGGTTTGTTCTATTTTGACCAATGTCAACCAGACGATGTCATCTACTGTATCTATGATTCTAGATTTCTTAAAAAATATAAGCATGAACTGCAAGATTTTAGAAATAGAGGTTGGGAATTGATAGGAGCAGGTTCTTGTTCGATTCTTCGTAAACCAGCTTCTGATATACTTTCAGAGGATCAAGTCTATATGAGTAATAATCTCAGGTGGGAAGTTATGCGATCTAGACTTCGTTACTGTACAGCTACTTTCTTAGGTGGTTTGGTTGTTTGTATGAGTTTATTTAAAGAAGAACTTTCTATGTCTTTCTTCGTTATTTTTATTTTATATGCTCTCTTGATTTCCTATCTAATCCATGGTTTTTTCAGACTTAAAAGGAAATACCAAGTAGATGGAAGGTAGGATTCTAGGTCTTCAGACTGATTTTTAGCACTCTTGATAAAAGAGTGCTAATTTTTTGAGTTTTTGTCTTGACATTCTCTTTTAAGGGTGTATAATAGAATCATAAGTTAGCACTTTAGTGTATCGAGTGCTAATCGATCAGACAGAGAGGAGTGATGAGGTGGTTACAGAGCGTCAGCAGGATATTTTAAATCTGATTATTGACATCTTTACCAAAACTCACGAACCTGTCGGATCCAAAGCCTTGCAAGAGTCTATTAACTCTAGCAGCGCAACCATTCGTAATGACATGGCGGCTCTAGAAAAGCAAGGGTTGCTTGAAAAGGCTCATACTTCAAGTGGTCGGATGCCAAGTGTTGCTGGTTTTCAGTACTATGTGAAACACTCACTGGATTTTGACCGTCTGGCTGAAAATGAGGTATATGAGATTGTCAAAGCCTTTGATCAGGAATTCTTCAAGCTAGAGGATATTCTGCAAGAGGCTGCTAATCTACTGACAGACTTGAGTGGCTGTACGGTAGTAGCACTGGATGTTGAGCCTAGCAGGCAACGTTTGACAGCCTTTGATATCGTTGTTTTGGGGCAACATACAGCCTTGGCGGTATTCACCCTAGATGAGTCTCGAACGGTTACCAGTCAGTTTCTGATTCCAAGGAATTTTTTGCAGGAGGATTTGCTGAAACTGAAGAGCATCATTCAAGAACGTTTCCTCGGCCATACCGTTCTAGATATTCACTACAAGATTCGGACGGAGATTCCGCAGATTATCCAGCGTTACTTTACAACAACGGACAATGTGATCGATCTATTTGAACATATCTTTAAGGAAATGTTCAACGAAAACATTGTGGTGGCGGGCAAGGTCAATCTCTTGAATTTTGCCAATCTGGCAGCTTATCAGTTCTTTGACCAACCGCAAAAGGTGGCCTTGGAGATTCGTGAGGGGTTGCGTGAAGATCAGATGCAAAATGTCCGTGTTGCGGACAGTCAAGAGTCCTGTCTAGCTGACTTAGCTGTGATTAGTAGCAAGTTTCTCATTCCTTATCGGGGAGTTGGAATTCTAGCAATTATCGGTCCAGTCAATCTGGATTACCAACAGTTAATCAACCAAGTCAATGTGGTCAACCGTGTTTTGACCATGAAGTTGACAGATTTTTACCGCTACCTCAGCAGTAATCATTACGAAGTACATTAAGATTGAAATCATTAAAGGAGGCGAAAATGGCCCAAGATATAAAAAATGAAGAAGTAGAAGAAGTCCAAGAAGAGGAAGTTGTGGAAACGGTAGAAGAAACAACTCCTGAGAAGTCTGAATTGGACTTGGCAAATGAACGTGCAGATGAGTACGAAAACAAATACCTTCGCGCTCATGCAGAAATGCAAAATATCCAACGCCGTGCCAATGAAGAGCGCCAAAACTTGCAACGTTATCGTAGCCAGGACTTGGCAAAAGCGATTCTCCCTTCTTTGGATAACCTTGAGCGTGCACTCGCGGTTGAAGGATTGACAGATGATGTGAAGAAGGGCTTGGAGATGGTGCAAGAAAGCTTGATTCACGCTTTGAAAGAAGAAGGAATTGAAGAAATCGCAGCTGACGGCGAATTTGACCATAACTACCATATGGCAATCCAAACTCTCCCAGCAGACGATGAACACCCAGCAGATACCATCGCCCAAGTCTTCCAAAAAGGGTACAAACTCCATGACCGCATCCTACGCCCAGCCATGGTAGTAGTGTACAACTAGGCAATTCTGACGGTAGCTAAAGCAACTCGTCAGAAAACGGCAATCGCTATGGCGTTTGCCTAGCCTCCTTACTAACTCGTCGTCGAAATAATATCGATTTCGACTCCTCGTGTCGTAACATAATAGAAAACTTGTCCGAAACGACACTAAACTATGAAAGAAAGATAAAAAGCAAGCCGAAGGCTTGCAAGGAAGATATTTCCCGCCGTGGTGAAAGTTTCAGTAGCTTTTGCTACTGAAACAGGGGATTTTTGAGACAATAGGCTCAAAAATAAGTGATGAAATCCCGAAGGGAGTTGCTCACGTCCCCACCACTTAAGGGAAATATCAAAAAAATCAAAATTCGAATTAAAATTTAAGGAGAAAAACACATGTCTAAAATTATCGGTATTGACTTAGGTACAACAAACTCAGCAGTTGCAGTTCTTGAAGGAACTGAAAGCAAAATCATCGCAAACCCAGAAGGAAACCGCACAACTCCATCTGTAGTATCATTTAAAAACGGCGAAATCATCGTTGGTGACGCTGCAAAACGCCAAGCAGTTACAAACCCAGATACAGTTATCTCTATCAAATCTAAGATGGGAACTTCTGAAAAAGTTTCTGCAAATGGAAAAGAATATACTCCACAAGAAATTTCAGCTATGATCCTTCAATACTTGAAAGGCTACGCTGAAGACTACCTTGGTGAAAAAGTAACCAAAGCAGTTATCACAGTTCCTGCTTACTTCAACGACGCTCAACGTCAAGCAACAAAAGACGCTGGTAAAATCGCTGGTCTTGAAGTAGAACGTATTGTCAACGAGCCAACTGCAGCCGCTCTTGCTTACGGTTTGGACAAGACTGATAAAGAAGAAAAAATCTTGGTATTTGACCTTGGTGGCGGTACATTCGACGTCTCTATCCTTGAATTGGGTGACGGTGTCTTCGATGTATTGTCAACTGCAGGGGACAACAAACTTGGTGGTGATGACTTTGACCAAAAAATCATCGACCACTTGGTAGCAGAATTCAAAAAAGAAAACGGTATTGACTTGTCTACTGACAAGATGGCAATGCAACGTTTGAAAGATGCAGCTGAAAAAGCGAAAAAAGACCTTTCTGGTGTAACTTCAACTCAAATCAGCTTGCCATTTATCACTGCAGGTGAGGCTGGACCTCTTCACTTGGAAATGACTTTGACTCGTGCTAAATTTGACGATTTGACTCGTGACCTTGTAGAACGTACAAAAGTTCCAGTTCGTCAAGCCCTTTCAGATGCAGGTTTGAGCTTGTCAGAAATCGACGAAGTTATCCTTGTTGGTGGTTCAACTCGTATCCCTGCCGTTGTTGAAGCTGTTAAGGCTGAAACTGGTAAAGAACCAAACAAATCAGTAAACCCTGACGAAGTTGTTGCCATGGGTGCTGCAATCCAAGGTGGTGTCATCACTGGTGATGTCAAAGACGTTGTCCTTCTTGATGTAACACCATTGTCACTTGGTATTGAAACAATGGGTGGTGTCTTCACAAAACTTATCGATCGCAACACTACTATTCCAACCTCTAAATCACAAGTCTTTTCAACTGCAGCAGACAACCAACCAGCCGTTGATATCCACGTTCTTCAAGGTGAACGCCCAATGGCAGCAGATAACAAGACTCTTGGACGTTTCCAATTGACAGATATCCCAGCTGCACCTCGTGGAATTCCTCAAATCGAAGTAACATTTGATATCGACAAGAACGGTATCGTGTCTGTTAAGGCTAAAGATCTTGGAACTCAAAAAGAACAAACTATTGTGATCCAATCTAACTCAGGTTTGACTGACGAAGAAATCGACCGCATGATGAAAGATGCAGAAGCTAACGCTGAAGCAGATAAGAAACGTAAAGAAGAAGTAGACCTTCGTAACGAAGTAGACCAAGCTATCTTTGCGACTGAAAAGACAATCAAAGAAACTGAAGGCAAAGGCTTCGATGCAGAACGTGATGCTGCCCAAGCTGCCCTTGATGACCTTAAGAAAGCGCAAGAAGATAACAACTTGGACGACATGAAAGCAAAACTTGAAGCATTGAACGAAAAAGCTCAAGGCCTTGCTGTTAAACTCTACGAACAAGCTGCAGCAGCCCAACAAGCTCAAGCAGGAGCAGAAGGCGCACAAGCCACAGGAAACGCAGGCGATGACGTCGTAGATGGAGAGTTTACGGAGAAATAAAATAGTCCAGTGGACTATTTTATCCCGAGCTTGAGAATCAGGCGAGTATAAGAAGAAATCCAGAGGTTGCAACCCAGCCTCTGTTTTTCGATAAGATAGAGGATGTTACGTATGAAAAAAGTACTTTGTGTCATTTATCCTAATTTTTCTCTTTATGAGATAAGCGCTTTAACGAGTACTTTAGCTCTGTCTTTTGATATCACGATTGATTATGTAGCTTCTGAGAATTCGATGGTGGTCTCTGAGGATGGTTTGCCCTGTCAACCGACGAAAACATTGAATCAAATCCGTATAGAAGAGTATTCTTGTGTGATTTTGCCAGGAATGGTAAATATAGGTCCTGCTCTACAAGATGAGAAATTGATCTCGTTTTTGAGAAGTCTTAATGAGCAAGATATCCTAATTGCAGCTATTTCTTCAGCGCCCCTTTTATTGGCGAAAGCAGGCTTGTTGAACGACACGAAATTTACAGGTGGAATTTGGCAAAACTTCTTTGACTATTTTGAATTTCTTCCACGTGAGAATTTCCAACCGAAAGTTCTTGTCCAAGATAAACAAATCATTACGGCTATCGGTTTTGCACATCAAGAGTTTGCAAGAAAAGTGATTTTCGGTTTAGGGTTGGCAGAGAATACGGACAACTATTTTAAAGAACAGAACGAGTATGCTGAAGAGGATTTGATATTTACTCTATCAGATGAAGAGTTTAATCAAGTGAAGCAGAGTATAGAAAACAGTAAAGATTTACATAAAAATTATAGAAAGGAACAAGGGTGTTCGTAACTGAACACGGGTTCCCAAATTTCTGACTCAATATAAAAGAAAGGAATTGAACCCGACTGAATTTGTGGTTTGATTCACAACATCAATAGAAAGGAACAAGGGTGTTCAGAAAATTGAACACGGGCTACGGACTGTGTCAAAAAGATAGTTTTTTCTAGGACGCAAGCGTCCGTCGTCAAAACTCCTATTTTGGCTGTGTCCGTTTGACGCCCTTTGTATCTTGAATTATGAACAATACTGAATTTTATGATCGTCTGGGGGTGTCAAAAAACGCTTCGGCAGACGAGATCAAAAAGGCTTATCGTAAGCTTTCGAAAAAATATCACCCAGATATCAACAAGGAGCCTGGTGCTGAGGAAAAGTACAAGGAAGTTCAAGAAGCCTATGAGACTTTGAGTGACGACCAAAAACGTGCTGCCTATGACCAATATGGTGCTGCAGGCGCCAATGGTGAATTTGGAGGCTTCGGTGGTGGAGCTGGCGGTTTCAACGGGGCAGGTGGCTTCGGTGGTTTTGAAGATATCTTCTCAAGTTTCTTCGGCGGAGGCGGTGCTTCACGCAATCCAAATGCTCCTCGTCAGGGGGATGACCTCCAATACCGTGTGAATTTGACTTTTGAAGAAGCTATTTTTGGAGCTGAAAAAGAAGTTAAATACAACCGTGAAGCAAGCTGTCGTACATGTAATGGCTCTGGTGCTAAGCCAGGAACAAGTCCAGTCACTTGTGGACGCTGTCATGGCGCTGGTGTCATTAACGTTGATACGCAAACTCCGCTTGGTATGATGCGTCGCCAAGTAACCTGTGATGTCTGTCATGGTCGCGGAAAAGAAATCAAAGATCCATGTATAACATGTCACGGAACAGGGCATGAAAAACAAGCCCATAGTGTACATGTAAAAATCCCTGCTGGTGTGGAAACAGGTCAACAAATTCGCCTAGCTGGTCAAGGTGAAGCTGGATTTAACGGTGGACCTTATGGTGACTTGTATGTAGTGGTTTCTGTGGAAGCCAGCGACAAGTTTGAACGTGAAGGAACCACTATCTTCTACAATCTCAATCTCAATTTTGTCCAAGCAGCTCTTGGTGACACAGTTGATATCCCAACTGTTCATGGTGATGTTGAATTGGTTATCCCAGAGGGAACTCAGACTGGTAAGAAATTCCGTCTACGTGGCAAGGGAGCACCAAGCCTTCGTGGTGGTGCGGTTGGTGATCAATACGTTACTGTCAATGTCGTAACGCCGACAGGCTTGAACGACCGCCAAAAAGCAGCCTTGAAAGAATTCGCAGCTGCTGGTGACTTGAAAGTAAATCCAAAGAAAAAAGGCTTCTTTGACCATATAAAAGATGCCTTTGAAGGTGAATAAAGCAAAAAGAGCCGTCGGGCTCTTTTTACTTGTAGATTTTTAAGACTTTCCTTAAGTAATGACGGACGGTAGCGACCTTCTTCGAAGTTCCATACCTAAACTTTGAGCCTAGGTCTCAAAGTTTCCGGACACCTGAAACCAAGCTGTTTCAGGTGTTTTCATTACGGCGGAAAGTCTTCGATTTAGTTGTGAAATGGTGAATGAGTTGCCTAAATTATGATGTATAGTTGATGGGATATAACTTGTTTACCTTTTAAAAAAGAGCCGTCGGGCTCTTTTTACTTACCTTCGATTTCCTGTGTTTCTTTAATCACAGCTAGTCTAGTCTGGATATCCTTTTCCAAGACTTTAAATTTGTAAGTCAGGTCTTCTTGATATTCCTTGATGAGTTCTTTTTGCTGGTCAATGATTTGCAGGCTATTTTGGATAATATCGACATCGTCCTTGATAGCTTGAACGCGGTCAGTGGTATTCAAGACTTCATCTGTGATGGTTTGGCGATTTTTTGTGACCAGATAACTTCCTGCTGCAGCTCCTGCAAATAGCAGTAGATTGGATAATTTCATAGCAACTCCTTATGCGTTTTTGATGGTTTCAGCGACTTGAGCAAGTTTGTCAAAGTCTGGTTCGTGTACGATAAAATCAATCTTGAGCTCATCGTCCGCACTGTAGCGAGGTACGAGGTGAACGTGGGTATGAAAGACTGTTTGCCCTGCGACTTCTTCACAGTTAGCAATGATATTCATACCAGCGGCCTTAGTAGCTTTCATGACTTTTTGAGCTACTTTTGGTACTTGGGCAAAGAGTTGGCTGGCGCTAGTAGCGTCCATTTCCAAAAGATTGCGATAGTGTTCTTTGGGCACGACCAAGGTGTGTCCTGGTGTCACTTGAGAGATATCAAGAAAAGCAAGAACCTGCTCATCTTCGTATACTTTTGAAGCAGGAATTTCCCCTGCAATGATTTTACAAAAAATGCAATCTGACATAAAATCTACCTCTACTGTATTGAATTTTGATATAATATAGCTACATTATACCAGATTTGGAGAAAATATGTTAGAAATTAAAAACCTGACAGGTGGCTATGTCCATGTCCCTGTCTTGAAAGATGTGTCCTTTACTGTTGAAAGTGGGCAGCTGGTCGGTCTGATTGGTCTCAATGGTGCTGGGAAATCGACGACTATTAATGAGATTATTGGTCTCTTGACACCTTATAGTGGTTCCATCAATATCAATGGCTTGACCCTGCAAGAAGATGCAACGAGCTACCGCAAGCAAATTGCCTACATTCCTGAGACACCTAGCCTGTATGAGGAATTGACCCTCAGAGAGCATATCGAAACGGTTGCTATGGCTTATGGTATTGAGCAGAAAGTGGCTTTTGATAGAGTAGAACCTTTGTTAAAAATGTTCCGTTTGGACCAGAAATTAGACTGGTTTCCTGTTCATTTTTCAAAAGGGATGAAGCAGAAAGTCATGATTATCTGTGCTTTTGTGGTGGATCCAAGTCTTTTCATCGTGGATGAGCCTTTCCTTGGGCTCGATCCGCTGGCTATTGCTGACTTGATTCAGCTTTTGGAAGTGGAAAAGCAAAAGGGTAAGTCTATTCTCATGAGTACTCACGTGCTGGATTCGGCGGAGAAGATGTGTGATGCCTTTGTTATTCTCCACAAGGGAGAGGTGCGTGCCAAGGGGAATCTCCTGCAGCTGCGCGAAGCCTTTGATATGCCTGAGGCTAGTTTAAATGATATTTACTTGGCTCTGACCAAAGAGGAGGAGCTATGAAAGACTTGTTTTTAAAGAGAAAGCAGGCTTTTCGTAAGGAGTGTCTTGGTTATTTGCGCTATGTTCTCAATGACCACTTTGTCTTGTTCCTGCTTGTTCTGTTGGGCTTTCTAGCCTACCAATACAGTCAACTCTTACAACATTTTCCTGAAAATCATTGGCCTATCCTTTTATTTGTAGGAATTACGTCTGTTTTACTGTTGCTTTGGGGAGGAATTGCCACCTATATGGAGGCTCCAGACAAGCTCTTTCTCTTGGTCGGAGAAGAGGAAATCAAACTCCATCTCAAGCGTCAAACTGGCATTTCCCTAGTCTTTTGGCTCTTTGTCCAGACCCTTTTCTTGCTGTTATTTGCGCCTTTATTTTTAGCAATGGGCTATGGCTTGCCTGTTTTTCTGGTCTATGTGCTTTTATTGGGAGTAGGTAAATATTTCCTCTTTCGTCAAAAGGCCAGCAAATTTTTTCCTGAAACTGGACTGGACTGGGATCATGTAATTTCCCAAGAAAGCAAGCGTAAGCAAGTCTTGCTTCGTTTCTTTGCCCTCTTTACGCAGGTCAAGGGAATTTCAAACAGCGTCAAGCGTCGTGCCTATCTGGACTTTATCCTAAAGGCTGTTCAGAAGGTGCCTGGAAAGATTTGGCAAAATCTCTATCTGCGTTCTTATCTGCGAAATGGAGACCTCTTTGCGCTCAGTCTCCGTCTTCTCTTGCTTTCCATACTGGCGCAGTTTTTTATAGAGCAAGCTTGGATTGCGACAGCAGTGGTAGTGCTGTTTAACTACCTCTTGCTCTTCCAGTTGCTGGCCCTCTATCATGCCTTTGACTACCAGTATTTGACTCAACTCTTTCCGCTGGACAAGGGGCAAAAGGAAAAAGGCTTGCAGGCGGTAGTCCGAGGATTGACCAGTTTTGTTTTACTTGTGGAATTAGTTGTTGGGTTGATTACCTTCCAAGAAAAACTAGCCCTTCTAGCCTTACTAGGAGCTGGTTTGGTTTTACTAGTCTTGTACTTACCTTATCAGGTAAAACGTCAGATGCAGGACTAACATTGCTTATTTGACATAAAAAAAGAAGTTGAGTTCAGTCTGTCTCAACTTCTTTTATTTTCTACAGGATAATGGTTGGTCCGTAGAGACTCAACTTGGTCTTGACTTGGTCAAAGTGGAAGCGGTCATAGGCCCGCCAAGCGGCGCGAGTTGGAGCATCTGGATTGAGGGCGCTGAGTCCCATGAGAAGACTGGAAGTCTGGTAAAATTTTTCCAGTTCAATCAAGACTCGATTATCGACTGTCTCAGTCTTGGCTAGAAAACCAAGAATAGAGTTTAATTGCTCCTGAAAGCGGACGTCGTCAGCGGTTGCCTGTTTGCATGCTTGGTAGGCTTTGTTTAAGTCAGTAATCAAAGTCTGAGCTCTTTTGATAGGGTCTGTATCTGTCATGAGAATTCCTCCTTTAATCTGGGTGCCAGTCTTGATTCTAGCAACTGTGTTTTGATACTGTCAGTTTATCACTTTTATCTCCTTTTTCACCAAAAAATCTTTAATTGCCCTTGAAATTTCCTGAATGGTACTGTTAAGATTTTATGATAAAATAGTTGTAAGATTATCATGCTTATTTGAGGAACAAGATACCTTTCAGGAGCGTTGAAGGCCTATTTAGGATTTGATGGGCTTGTATCATAGTATTTTTGCTATTCTCTTTTTAGGAAGAAATCGAAACAAGGAGAGTAAGAAGATGAGAATATTTGTTTTAGAAGATGATTTTTCCCAACAGACTAGGATTGAAACGACAATTGAGAAACTCTTGAAGGAACATCATATCACTCCCAGCTCTTTTGAAGTTTTTGGCAAGCCAGACCAACTGCTGGCAGAGGTGCATGAGAAGGGGGCGCATCAGCTATTCTTTTTGGATATTGAGATTCGAAATGAGGAGATGAAGGGTCTAGAGGTGGCTAGAAAGATTCGGGATCGAGATCCTTATGCTCTCATCGTCTTTGTGACGACTCACTCGGAGTTTATGCCTCTATCCTTTCGCTACCAAGTGTCTGCTCTAGACTACATTGATAAGGCCTTGTCAGCAGAGGAGTTTGAATCTCGTATCGAGACAGCCCTCCTCTATGCCAATAGTCAAGATAGTAAAAGTCTGGCGGAAGATTGTTTTTACTTTAAATCAAAATTTGCTCAATTCCAGTATCCTTTTAAAGAGGTCTACTATCTCGAAACATCGCCCAGAGCCCATCGTGTTATTCTCTATACCAAGACGGACAGGCTGGAATTTACAGCGAGTTTAGAGGAGGTTTTCAAGCAGGAGCCTCGTCTCTTGCAGTGCCACCGCTCTTTTCTCATCAATCCTGCCAATGTGGTTCGTTTGGATAAGAAAGAAAAACTCCTTTTCTTTCCCAATGGTGGAAGTTGTCTAATCGCGCGTTATAAGGTCAGGGAAGTGTCTGAGACTATCAATAACTTACATTGATCTAGGAGAGTTTATGTATATTTTTGGGATGATATTGTATTCACTAGCTATTATTGGGCTAGAAATTATCATGTTCTTTAAGGTAGATGGAATTAGTCTCACTTTCGATAGAATTTTTAAGGCCTTTCTTCTAAAATTTCTTCTAGCAGCAATTGTTACAACTTTTAATTATTTAGTCTTGACTGACTATCTGTCATACTTTATAGAACCCTTGTTCGGCCTCAGCTTGTCTTTCTTATTGTTAAGAGGGCTTTCTAAAAGACTCCTTTTCTTTTATGGTCTCTTTCCAATTGTATTGATGGATATCTTTTACAGAAGTCTCTCCTATTTTGTGTTTCCGTTTTTTGGGAAAGGGATTGTAGATGGAGATGGAAATCTTGTCTTTTTGTTGATTATGCTATTCGTTTGCTTCATAGTATTAGTCTTTTTGAAATGGTTGGACTATGATTTTACTAGATTGAGAAAGGAGTTTCTCGATAAAGGTTTTCAACAGTCCCTGACTAAGATTAACTGGATAATGGGGGCTTACTTTCTAGTCATGGAAAATCTGTCTTACTTTGAATATGCATACGATATCCAATCAAAGACTGTTCGCCATCTTATCCTAGTTTTTTACCTCCTCTTTTTTATGGGGATTGTCAAGAAATTGGATACCTATTTGAAGGACAAACTCCATGAGAGATTGGACCAAGAGCAGGCCTTGCGCTACAGAGATATGGAACGCTATAGTCGGCATATAGAGGAACTTTACAAGGAAGTGCGGAGTTTTCGCCATGACTACACCAACCTCTTGACTAGTTTACGTCTGGGCATTGAAGAGGAGGACATGGAGCAGATAAAAGAGGTCTACGACTCCGTCTTAAAGGATTCTAGTGAAAAATTGCAGGACAATAAATATGACCTTGGTCGATTGGTAAATATTCGTGATAAAGCCCTCAAAAGTCTCCTAGCAGGGAAATTTCTAAAAGCCAGAGATAAGAACATAGTCTTTAATGTCGAAGTTCCAGAGGAGATTCAGGTAGAGGGGATGAGCTTACTTGACTTTCTAACCATTGTGTCTATCCTTTGTGACAATGCTATTGAAGCTAGTGTAGAGGCTAGTCAACCTCATGTTTCAATCGCCTTTTTAAAAAATGGGGCACAGGAGACCTTTATCATTGAAAACTCCATCAAAGAAGAGGGCATCGATATTTCTGAAATCTTCTCCTTTGGAGCCAGTTCTAAAGGGGAGGAGAGAGGAGTTGGTCTCTATACCGTTATGAAGATTGTGGAAAGCCATCCCAATACCAGTCTCAATACCACCTGCCAAGATCAAGTTTTTCGTCAGGTGTTAACAGTTCACTCGATGTTAGTTGATGATTAGAAGATCTGTTGAAAGAAGTACTACCTGTAGTCATCAATTAAAATGCCATAGTATATGAGGTATCCTATATGAATAAGAAATCCTTTTTTATCATCTGTTCTACGTTGATTATAGCATCAAATCTTCTCATGATTTCCGTGGTGAACAAGGGAGAAGAAACAGGGAGTAACCTGTTTGTGATTGCTATAGCCTGTGTTTTGCTACCAGCCTTTTTATATGCAGTTGAAAACAAACTGACTTCATTGGTAAGAGTAGAATCAATCCTCCTGATTCAGTTGACAGTTATATCCCTACTCCGTCTTATCAACAGAATAGGGAGTACGCCTGAAATCCTCAACATTATCATTACCCTTATCGCTTTGGCAAGTGGGACAGCTGCTATCCTTGTTGCGATTATGAGAATATATGAGAACATACGGAAGTGAGGGTGAGTAGTTCTCTATTTTGTATTTTCACATTGTCAAGTTCCCCCAGGGCAAGTATGTTTTTCATGCTTGCTTTTTTAAATTTTTTAACAATTCAAGATGTTTTGATGACCATTTATGATTTGGATGGAAAATTTTAAAAAATAGTAGTATACTAACCTTGTTAAGGTTGTAATAGGACGAAAGTAAAAAGAGGTATTCCTCGTGAATGCAAAAACAATATTACAATTGGCTATTATGGTTGCTTAAAGGCTTGAGCTTGTATGTAGAGGAGCTATACTTGGAGGTAATTATGGATTTCAAAAGTTTTCTTATTGCTTTTGTTGTTAGTATGTTTGTTTCTTTTATTACTTCTTTAATTAGGAAAAAATTTTTAAAATCTCCAAAGAAGAATAAAGATAGATCTAACTAGATAAAAAGATTTTTTATCGCTAGTTTAATCTACAGTGGAGTTTCTTTAATATTGTTTCGCCTGTTAAAATGATATGTGATAGCAGGATAAAAAATCTACAAATTAAGTTGGTATCAATACGGTGTAAAGGGCAGGTATGTTTTTCATGCTTGCTTTTTTAAATTTTTTACAATTCAAGATGTTTTGATGACCATTTATGATTTGAGTGATCCAAGGTCAAAATGAGTGCTATACTAGCAGTGTAAAGATTGTAGCTAAACTAATATAAAGCATACATTTAGGAGGAAATCTTATGAAGAAAAAAATACTTATCGTTTTCGTTCTGTATCTGATCATGTCCACCTTTCTTTATCCGCTTAGGGAGAGTATTTGGTATCATCTATTTTATACCATAGCCTATGTGATTGCAGTTATGATCTATTTTGCTATTATGAAAAAGAAAGGAGCAAAGAAATGAAAACTTTTCTTGCTAAAAAACGGAACATCTTCCTTGCGAGATTGTTCTTAGGTCAGTTGCCCTTGCTTGTCTCCACTTATCTATTTCTATCTCGTCAGTTTTTAAATTTTTCCTTGGTTTTCCAATTTCTCTTAGTGGTTATTAACTTGGCTTCTATTTTGGTCACTGTTTACCTCACTAGGGAAATGAGGATAAGAGAGTTTGAAGATGATGATTTGGTTAGTCCTAGAACCAATCAACTCATGTATATCGGCTTGACAGGTTTTATGTCTATTATTTGTTTGTATAGAGGTATCACAGCAGGAGAATTCTATCAACAATTAATTGCCTATATTGGCGCTATTCTCTGCTTGATTATCATGCTTTTACTCATTTGGGGTTTGAAGTATTATAAAAAGTAGGGAAGAACTTGCGGCTAGTCTATAGTCTGATAAGAGGAGGTCATCATGTATAAACACTTATTTTTCCTAGATTCCAAAACTTTAGACCGGTTGACGCCCTATATTCTGGTCTTGGCTTCTGACACCATTGCCTTTAATGTTTTTGTGCTAACCTTTGTATCTGCGGTGGTCTTTAATTCCCTAAATTCCATGCTAGCTTTAATGGCTATATTCTTAGGGGCTGGCTATGTGGTCGGATTTTGGTTACTCAAATGGTTTGTTTTGGAAAGACTAGATCTAAAGAATGACGTGTAGGAAGTCTGTTTGGTGAGGAGGATAGCTTTATGGCCATTTTCAATAAGTGTCATGCCTTGTTTTTGGGATTTTTAGTATTTGCAATCATTGGTACAGCGGGATATTCCGTCAATCAAGGGGATTATTTTCAACACCAGTACACATTCATTATTATAAAGAGTCTCTTGCTTTTCCTTAGTTTTGGCTATGCGAAATGGTTTGACATGATTTCTTTTGGGATGTTAAGCAGGAAACAACTCTTGCTGTTCATTGGAATTTTTCTTCTCACTGTGCTTGTAAGTATTAGCTATCATGCTTTTTTCTCAGTTGTTTCTGGTGCTTCGGATCAACACCTTGAGGAAGCTAGTAAAGGACTTTCGCTTTCTTTTATTGTTAGTGCTACAGTTTTGGCACCTATCCAGGAGGAATTCATGTTTAGAGGGCTTCTTCAAGGTGCATTTTTTGACAATTCTTGGTTAGGACTTGTGTTGACTTCCTCTCTCTTTTCTTTCATGCACGGTCCTTATGATGTGCCTTCGTTTTTCTATTATCTACTGGGGGGCTTGTTGCTGGGCTTTGCTTATAAAAAGAGCCAAAATTTGTGGGTCTCTACTCTAGTCCATATGTTTTACAACAGTTTGCCACTCTTATATTATTTATAAAAATTATGAAAAGGTAAGTAGGAGATTGTGCTTACCTTTTTCTTTCTATAATGATAACCCAAACGACCCCAGAGGCTTTTCTTTGAGAATCGGGTGTTGAGCGGTTGACGAATAGGCCAAAAACTAGTAGAATAGTAAGGAAACTTTATACGGAGGAAAGAAATGGATTTGGGTGATAATGAGCTGACACTGACTCCCATACCTGGGAAAAGTGGCAAGGCTTATATGGGTAGCTATCCTGATGGGAAGCGTATCTTTGTAAAAATGAACACCTCTCCAATCCTACCTGGTCTAGCTAGAGAACAAATTGCTCCACAATTATTATGGAGTCGCCGTTTGGCAGATGGGCGTGATATGTGTGCTCAAGAATGGTTGACTGGCAAGATATTGACCCCCTATGATATGAATCGTAAACAAATCGTCAATATTTTAACCCGCCTTCATCGCTCACGTCCGTTGATGACACAGTTGAGTCGTTTGGGATATGCCATGGAAACACCTGTAGATTTACTACAGTCTTGGCAGGAAACGGCTCCAGATGCTTTGCGTAAAAATCATTTTATCAGTGAAGTGATGGCTGATTTACGTCAGACTATTCCAGGATTTAGAGAGGACCATGCGACCATTGTCCATGGAGATGTACGACATAGTAATTGGATTGAGACAGACAGTGGCTTGATTTATTTGGTGGATTGGGATTCGGTTCGCTTGACCGATCGCATGTTTGATGTGGCCCATATGCTCTGCCATTATATTCCAGAACATCAGTGGAAGGAATGGTTGACCTACTACGGTTACAAGTACAATCAAACGGTATTAAATAAATTGTATTGGTACGGTCAATTGTCTTACTTGAGCCAGATTTCCAAGTATTATATGAACCAAGATTTAGAAAATGTCAATCGGGAGATCCATGGCCTGCGTCACTTCCGAGACAAGTATGGAAAGAGAAGATGAGAGTTAGAAATCGTAAAGGGGCGACAGAATTACTAGAGGCAAATCCCCAGTATGTGGTCCTCAATCCCTTAGAAGCAAAGGGGAAATGGCGGGACTTGTTTGGCAATGATAATCCCATTCATGTGGAAGTTGGAAGTGGAAAGGGTGCCTTTGTTTCAGGTATGGCCAAACAAAATCCTGACATCAACTATATCGGGATTGATATTCAAAAGTCTGTTTTGAGCTACGCTTTGGACAAGGTGCTTGAAGTTGGAGTGCCTAACATCAAGCTCTTGTGGGTAGATGGTTCTGACTTGACTGACTACTTTGAAGACGGTGAGATTGATCGCTTGTATCTGAATTTTTCAGATCCGTGGCCTAAAAAACGCCATGAAAAGCGTCGTTTGACCTACAAGACCTTCCTGGATACCTTTAAACGTATCTTGCCTGAAAATGGAGAAATTCATTTCAAGACGGATAACCGTGGCTTGTTTGAGTACAGCCTAGTGAGCTTTTCTCAGTATGGCATGAAGCTCAATGGTGTCTGGCTTGATTTACATGCCAGTGATTTTGAAGGCAATGTCATGACAGAATACGAGCAAAAATTCTCCAACAAGGGGCAAGTTATCTACCGAGTTGAGGCAGAATTTTAAGAAATAGCCTAAAATCAGGCTGTACAAGTGCTTTTGCTTTACATAAGTTGGCAAACGTGCTATACTAATAGCAAGAATATGAAAAGTGAGGCGGGGAAATATCTTCGCCTCTTGCTTATGAGGAGGTGGACGCAATCGCAACAATCGTAGAATTAGTCAGAGAAGTTGTAGAACCTGTCATAGAAGCACCTTTCGAACTCGTGGATATCGAGTATGGAAAGATTGGCAGTGACATGATTCTCAGTATTTTTGTAGATAAACCTGAAGGAATTACCTTGAACGACACGGCAGACTTGACAGAAATTATCAGTCCTGTCCTAGACACCATCAAGCCAGATCCCTTCCCAGAACAATATTTCCTAGAAATCACCAGTCCAGGCTTGGAACGTCCTTTAAAAACCAAGGATGCTGTTGCTGGAGCGGTTGGGAAATACATCCATGTCGGGCTCTACCAAGCCATCGATAAGCAAAAGGTCTTTGAAGGAACCTTGTTGGCCTTCGAAGAGGATGAGTTGACCATGGAATATATGGACAAGACACGTAAGAAAACTGTCCAAATTCCATACAGTTTAGTATCAAAAGCACGTTTAGCAGTTAAATTATAGAAAAGAAAGGACAGCTTTTGAGGATTCAAAAGTGAAGAAAACATGAGTAAAGAAATGCTAGAGGCCTTCCGCATTTTGGAAGAAGATAAGGGAATCAAAAAAGAAGACATCATCGACGCAGTAGTAGAGTCGCTTCGTTCCGCTTATCGCAGACGCTATGGTCAATCAGACAGCGTAGCTATTGACTTCAACGAAAAAACAGGTGACTTTACAGTTTATACTGTCCGTGAAGTGGTTGATGAAGTATTTGATAGCCGTTTGGAAATCAGCTTGAAAGACGCTCTTGCCATCAATTCAGCCTATGAGCTTGGTGATAAAATCAAGTTTGAAGAAGCACCTGCTGAGTTTGGTCGTGTAGCAGCCCAATCTGCCAAACAAACCATCATGGAAAAAATGCGCAAGCAAACACGTGCCATTACCTACAATACTTATAAAGAACATGAACAAGAAATCATGTCTGGTACGGTAGAACGCTTTGACAACCGCTTCATCTATGTCAATCTCGGCAGCATCGAAGCCCAATTGTCAAAACAAGACCAAATCCCTGGAGAAGTTTTTGCTTCTCATGATCGTATCGAAGTCTATGTCTACAAGGTTGAAGACAACCCTCGCGGAGTGAACGTCTTTGTCAGCCGTAGCCATCCAGAAATGATCAAACGTTTGATGGAACAAGAAATTCCAGAAGTTTATGATGGAACTGTTGAAATCATGAGCGTGGCTCGTGAAGCTGGTGACCGTACGAAGGTTGCCGTTCGCAGCCATAATCCAAATGTGGACGCTATCGGTACAATCGTTGGACGTGGTGGAGCTAATATCAAGAAAATCACTAGCAAATTCCACCCAGCTCGCTATGATGCTAAGAGTGACCGTATGGTGCCAATCGAAGAAAACATCGACGTTATCGAATGGGTAGCTGATCCAGCTGAATTTATCTACAATGCTATCGCTCCTGCTGAAGTTGACCAAGTTATATTTGATGAAAACGACAGCAAACGTGCCTTGGTGGTTGTACCAGATAACAAGCTTTCTCTTGCCATTGGTCGTCGTGGACAAAACGTGCGCTTGGCAGCTCACTTGACTGGTTACCGTATTGATATCAAGTCTGCTAGCGAATTTGAAGCCATGGAAGAAGCTGGTTCGGTAGATTTGGAAGCAGAAAACGATACTGTAGAAGAATAAAAGCTGCTAGAGGAGGGAAAGATGAAAACAAGAAAAATCCCTTTGCGCAAGTCTGTCGTGTCTAACGAAGTGATTGATAAGCGTGATTTGCTCCGCATTGTCAAAAACAAGGAAGGACAAGTCTTTATAGATCCGACAGGCAAGGCCAATGGCCGCGGCGCTTATATCAAGCTAGACAATGCAGAAGCCTTAGAGGCGAAAAAGAAGAAGGTCTTTAACCGCAGCTTTAGCATGGAAGTGGATGAAAGCTTTTATGAAGAGTTGATCGCTTATGTGGATCACAAAGTGAAAAGAAGAGAGTTAGGACTTGAATAAGCAAAAGATAAGCAATCTCTTGGGGCTTGCTCAGCGAGCAGGTCGGATTATATCGGGTGAAGAATTGGTGGTCAAGGCCATTCAAGATGGCAAGGCCAAGTTGGTCTTTCTAGCCCATGATGCTGGGCCCAATCTAACCAAGAAGATTCAAGATAAAAGTCATTATTATCAAGTAGAAATTGTAACCGTGTTTTCAACACTGGAATTAAGCATAGCAGTCGGAAAATCGAGAAAGGTTTTGGCTGTGACAGATGCTGGATTTACAAAGAAAATGAGGTCTCTTATGGAATAGAAGAGGAGGACATGATTTGTCTAAGAAAAGATTGTACGAAATCGCAAAAGAACTTGGAAAAGAAAGTAAAGAAGTTGTAGCGCGTGCAAAAGAGTTGGGCTTGGATGTGAAAAGCCACTCATCAAGTGTGGAAGAAGCTGTCGCTGCAAAAATCGCTGCCAGCTTTAAGCCTGCAGCTGCTCCGAAAGCAGAAGCAAAACCTGCAACACCAAAAGCAAGTGCAGAAAAGAAAGCCGAGAAATCTGAGCCAGCTAAACCAGCTGTAGCCAAGGAAGAGGCAAAACCAGCTGAGCCAGTTGCTCCTAAAACAGAAAAAGTAGCAGCTAAACCGCAAAGTCGTAATTTCAAGGCTGAGCGTGAAGCTCGTGCCAAAGAACAGGCAGAACGACGCAAGCAAAATAAGGGCAATAACCGTGACCAACAACAAAACGGCAACCGTCAGAAAAACGACGGCCGTAATGGTGGAAAACAAGGTCAAGGAAACCGCGACAATCGTCGCTTTAATGACCAAGCTAAGAAGCAGCAAGGTCAGCAAAATCGTGGGAATGAGCGCCGTCAACAAGAGGACAAACGTTTAAATCAAGCGGCTCCACGTATTGACTTTAAAGCCCGTGCAGCAGCCCTAAAAGCAGAACAAAATGCAGAGTACGCACGTTCAAGTGAGGAACGCTTCAAGCAGTATCAGGCTGCTAAAGAAGCCTTGGCTCAAGCTAACAAACGCAAGGAACCAGAGGAAATCTTTGAAGAAGTGGCTAAGTTAGCTGAACAAGCGCAACAAGAGCAGCAAGTTCAAGCAGTGGTTGAAGTTGTCCCTGAGAAAAAAGAACCTGCAGTGGATACACGTCGTAAAAAACAAGCTCGACCAGACAAAAATCGTGACGATTATGATCACGAAGAAGATGGTCCTAGAAAAAACCAAAAGAATCGAAGTAGTCAAAATCAAGTGAGAAATCAAAAGAATAGTAACTGGAATAACAACAAAAAGAATAAAAAAGGCAATAACAAGAACAACCGTAATCAGGCTCCAAAACCTGTTACAGAGCGTAAATTCCATGAATTGCCAACAGAATTTGAATATACAGATGGTATGACCGTTGCGGAAATCGCAAAACGTATCAAACGTGAACCAGCTGAAATCGTTAAGAAACTTTTCATGATGGGTGTCATGGCCACACAAAACCAATCCTTGGATGGGGAAACAATTGAACTCCTCATGGTGGATTATGGTATCGAAGCTAAACAAAAGGTTGAAGTGGATAATGCAGACATCGAACGTTTCTTTGTCGAAGATGGTTATCTTAATGAAGATGAATTGGTTGAGCGTCCACCAGTTGTAACCATCATGGGACACGTTGACCATGGTAAAACAACCCTCCTAGATACCCTTCGTAACTCTCGTGTTGCGACAGGTGAAGCGGGTGGTATCACGCAACATATCGGTGCCTACCAAATCGTAGAAAATGGCAAGAAGATTACCTTCCTTGATACACCAGGACACGCGGCCTTTACATCAATGCGTGCGCGTGGTGCTTCTGTTACCGATATTACTATCCTGGTCGTAGCGGCAGATGACGGGGTTATGCCTCAGACAATCGAAGCCATCAACCACTCAAAAGCGGCCAACGTTCCAATCATCGTAGCCATTAACAAGATTGATAAACCAGGTGCTAACCCAGAACGCGTTATCGGTGAATTGGCAGAGCATGGAGTTATGTCAACTGCTTGGGGTGGAGATTCTGAATTTGTTGAAATTTCAGCTAAATTCAACCAAAACATCGAAGAATTGTTGGAAACAGTCCTTCTTGTGGCTGAAATCCAAGAACTTAAGGCAGACCCAACAGTTCGTGCGATCGGTACAGTTATCGAAGCTCGCTTGGATAAAGGAAAAGGTGCGGTTGCAACCCTTCTTGTTCAACAAGGTACTTTGAATGTTCAAGACCCAATCGTTGTCGGAAATACCTTCGGTCGTGTCCGTGCTATGACTAATGACCTTGGTCGTCGTGTCAAGGTTGCAGGGCCATCAACACCAGTTTCTATCACAGGTTTGAATGAAGCGCCGATGGCGGGTGACCACTTTGCCGTTTACGAGGATGAAAAATCTGCGCGTGCAGCAGGTGAAGAGCGTGCCAAACGTGCCCTTATGAAACAACGTCAAGCTACCCAACGTGTCAGCCTTGAAAACCTCTTTGATACCCTTAAAGCTGGTGAACTTAAATCTGTTAACGTTATCATCAAGGCCGACGTACAAGGTTCTGTTGAAGCCCTTTCTGCCTCACTTCAAAAGATCGATGTAGAAGGTGTTAAAGTTACCATCGTCCACTCAGCGGTCGGTGCTATCAACGAATCAGACGTGACTCTTGCCGAAGCTTCAAATGCCTTTATCGTTGGTTTCAACGTACGCCCTACACCACAAGCTCGTCAACAAGCAGAAGCTGATGATGTAGAAATCCGTCTCCACAGCATTATCTACAAGGTTATCGAAGAGATGGAAGAAGCCATGAAAGGGATGCTTGATCCAGAATTCGAAGAAAAAGTTATCGGTGAAGCAGTTATTCGTGAAACCTTCAAGGTGTCTAAAGTGGGAACTATCGGTGGATTCATGGTTATCAACGGTAAGGTTACTCGTGACTCTAAAGTCCGTGTTATCCGTGACGGTGTTGTTATCTATGATGGCGAACTCGCAAGCTTGAAACACTACAAAGACGACGTCAAAGAAGTTACAAACGGTCGTGAAGGTGGATTGATGATTGATGGCTATAATGATATCAAGACTGATGATGTGATTGAGGCCTATGTCATGGAAGAAATCAAGAGATAAGATTTTTGCTCCTTTCTTAGGTGGTGAGGGACGCAAGCAAACCGATGGTTTCATTGCTTATTTTTGAGCCTAGGGTCTCAAAAATCCCCTGTGATGGGACTGATAAATCAGTTCCATCACTTTCACCACGGCGAAAGAAGCAGATGATTTCAAATTGAACTTCGTTTCAATTTGAACTGAAAATCAATAAGTTTAAAAATAGCTAAGTCTGCTGTCCTAGCTTTTGGTTCAAAGTAGAGAAAGGAATATCATGGCAAATCATTTCCGTACGGATCGTGTGGGCATGGAAATCAAGCGTGAAGTCAATGAGATTTTGCAAAAGAAAGTCCGTGATCCGCGTGTCCAAGGTGTGACCATCACAGATGTTCAGATGCTAGGTGACTTGTCTGTTGCCAAGGTTTACTATACCATTTTGAGTAACCTTGCTTCAGATAATCAAAAAGCCCAAATCGGGCTTGAAAAAGCAACTGGTACTATCAAACGTGAACTTGGTCGCAATTTGAAATTGTACAAAATCCCAGATTTGACTTTCGTCAAAGACGAATCCATCGAATATGGAAACAAGATTGACGAGATGCTACGCAATCTGGATAAGAACTAAGAAGAGGGGCAACCCTCTTTTTTGGTGGAGGAAAAGGCAATAAACATGCTGGCAGAATCTTTCCAGAGTTAAACATTATTAAAAAGCCTTATAAAATTCAACTTGTATGATATTATAGGAAATGAAAAGAGTAAATTTCACAGAAATAGCCAGCAAGACTGGTATCTTCAATATTTTGAAAGTGTAGTTAAACGAGGGAAGATAATATGGGGCCTATCAAAGCTTTTGCTAAAATTTATGGTAATTACATTTTGACCATGCAAGGTGTAAAAGTAATGAAAACGATAAAGAAAGATGACAATGTCGTTGTTGGTTTTGGGAAACTCTTTATTGCAGATAAGCTAATGGATACAGCTCGGTGGCTCATTAAGCCAGAGGATAAAAAATGAAATTTTTTTGGGGACTTCTTGCCATTATTTTTATCAAACCAATTATTGGAATTGTGAAATTCTTGTGGATGTTCATCTCTTTTGCAGTCCAATTATTGTTTTACAAGATAGTGTTTAAGATATTGGATTGGCTCTTTAAACTTATCTAGATGGTAATCCAAGTCGCAGAGAACTAGCAGGAACTACACTGCTAGTTTTTTAATCTCTTTCCATATGGTATAATATAAGCAGCAAAATCATTTTAGAACATACAATGGAGGTCGTCATGGACAATATCATCGATGTGTCAATTCCCGTTGCAGAAGTGGTGGACAAGCATCCAGAAGTCTTGGAAATCCTAGTGGAGCTGGGATTTAAACCCCTTGCCAATCCCTTAATGCGCAATACAGTTGGTCGCAAAGTATCGCTCAAACAGGGCTCTAAGCTTGAAGGAACCCCTATGGACAAGATTGTCCGCACGCTGGAAGCAAACGGCTACGAAGTGATTGGGTTAGACTAATGGCAGATGAACGGATTCATGTCCTGCGGGATATTTTGTTAGAATTGCATAATGGCGCCTCTCCTGAATCAGTTCAGGAGAGCTTTGATGCGACCTTTACAGGTGTTTCAGCCATCGAGATTTCCCTCATGGAGCACGAGCTGATGAACTCGGACTCGGGCGTCACTTTTGAAGATGTCATGGAACTCTGCGATGTCCATGCCAATCTTTTTAAAAATGCTATTAAAGGTGTCGAAGTAGAGGATACCGAACACCCTGGCCACCCAGTTCGCGTTTTCAAGGATGAAAATCTGGCCCTCCGTGCGGCCTTGATTCGCATTCGGAGATTGTTAGATACTTATGAATCTATGGAAGACGAGGAAATGCTGGCGGAGATGCGCAAGGGCTTGGTGCGTCAGATGGGACTTGTAGGTCAATTTGACATCCACTACCAGCGCAAGGAAGAGCTCTTTTTCCCCATCATGGAGCGCTATGGTCACGATTCACCTCCTAAAGTTATGTGGGGAGTTGATGATCAGATCAGGGGACTCTTTCAAACAGCTCTAATGACAGCTAAGTCACTACCTGAAGTGCCGATTTCTACTGTGAAAGAAGCTTTTGAAGCCTTTGCGACAGAGTTTGAAAGTATGATTTTCAAGGAAGAGTCCATCCTTCTCATGATTCTCCTTGAGTCCTTTACTCAGGATGATTGGCTTCAGATTGCAGAGGAGAGTGATGCCTACGGCTATGCCATCATCCGTCCGTCTGAGAAATGGGTGCCAGAAAGACAGAGTTTTGTTGAGGAAAAGAGTGCAGAGGAGCCCGTACAGCTAGATATGGCAGAAGGTCAAGTTAAACAAGTTATCGATACGCCAGAAGGGCAGTTTACCATTACCTTTACCCCTAAGGAAAAGGAAGCAGTGCTGGACCGCCATAGTCAACAGGCTTTTGGCAATGGCTATCTCTCAGTCGAGCAGGCCAATCTCATTCTCAATCATCTCCCTATGGAGATTACTTTTGTCAATAAAGACGATATTTTCCAGTATTACAATGACAATGCGCCAGCTGATGAGATGATCTTCAAACGGACCCCGTCCCAAGTCGGACGCAATGTTGAACTCTGTCATCCGCCTAAGTATTTGGACAAGGTCAAGACTATCATGGAGGGACTTCGTGAAGGAGTCAAGGACAAGTATGAGATGTGGTTCAAGTCTGAGTCGCGAGGCAAGTTTGTCCACATCACCTACGCAGCAGTGCACGATGAAAACGGAGAATTCCAAGGAGTGCTGGAGTATGTTCAGGATATCCAGCCCTACCGAGAGATTGACACGGACTATTTCCGTGGATTAGAATAAGGAGAAAAAATGAGTTACGAACAAGAATTTATGAAGGAATTTGAAGCCTGGGTTAATACCCAGATTATGATCAACGACATGGCGCACAAGGAAAGTCAAAAAGTCTACGAAGAAGACCAAGACGAGCGTGCCAAAGATGCCATGATTCGCTACGAAAGTCGCTTGGATGCTTATCAGTTCTTGCTTGGTAAGTTTGAAAACTTCAAGGCAGGCAAGGGATTCCATGATTTGCCAGATGGCTTATTCGGTGAGCGAAATTATTAAACGAGATAGGTTCTTGATTTTTTACTAAAATCTTGATAGAATATTTATATTAAATCCTTGTCAGAGCAGGGGTTTTTTATTGAAAGGATTTTATCATGTCAAAGAAACTCAATCGTAAAAAACAATTACGAAATAGCCTCCGTCGCGCAGGTGCCTTTTCAAGTACTGTGACTAAGGTTGTAGAAGAGACAAAAAAAGTCGTGAAACGTGCAGAGCAGTCAGCGAGCCAAGCTGGTAAGGCTGTTTCTAAAAAAGTTGAACAAGCAGTAGAAGCTACTAAAGAGCAAGCTCAAAAAGTAGCCAATTCTGTAGAAGATTTTGCAGCAAACTTGGGTGGACTTCCACTTGATCGTGCCAAAACTTTCTATGATGAAGGAATCAAGTCTGCTTCAGATTTCAAAAACTGGACTGAAAAAGAACTCCTTGCCTTGAAAGGAATCGGACCAGCTACCATCAAGAAATTGAAGGAAAATGGCATCAAGTTCAAGTAATCTTTCTTGTGTCTTGCATTTCCAAGAAAAACTTGCTACAATAGAGCCATTAGAGGTGTTTTGAATCCCACATTTTACAGAAAGTGGCGGTGCTGAGAAGTCCACAAATGTGTCAAAACTAGTTGCTAATGGATGAAAAATTGAAATAAAAGTGTCTTTTTGTTTTAAAGACGAGAGTTGCGGGCTTGGCCCGAAATTGGGTGGTACCGCGGATAAGCACATTCGTCCCTGTCATGTAGATGGCAGGGGCGATTTTTTGTAGAAAGTGAGGTGAGAAGAATGTCAAGAGCTGAATTACCAGAACGCTTAGAAACCGAACGGCTCGTCTTGCGAGTTCGTACAGTGACTGACGCCGAAGATATTCATGCCTACGCTAGTCTGCCAGAAGTCGCCTGTCCAGCAGGCTTTCCGCCCGTCAAGACCTTGGAAGATGAGATTTACTATCTGGAGCACATTCTTCCTGAGCGCAATCAAAAGGACAAGCTCCCAGCTGGCTATGGGATTGTCGTCAAAGGAACAGATAAAGTCATTGGTTCTGTTGACTTCAACCATCGCCATGCGGATGATGTGCTAGAGCTTGGCTATACCTTGCATCCAGACTATTGGGGTCGAGGCTACGTACCAGAAGCAGCGTTTGCCTTGATTGACTTAGACTTTAAAGATTTGGATCTTCACAAGATTGAATTGTCTTGCTTTGGATATAACTTTCAAAGTCAACGAGTTGCAGAAAAGCTTGGATTTACCCTCGAAGCTCGTATCCGAGACCGTAAAGATGTTCAAGGGAACCGCTGTGACAGTCTGATATATGGCTTGCTGAGGAGTGAGTGGGGGGTGATTTGATGCATCTTTTCATCATTGGGGCTCCAGCTTCTGGGAAAATGACGATTGGTCAAGAGTTATCTCGACTGACGAATGCTACCCTCTTTTATAACCATCAAGCCATCGATTTTGCATTAGAAATCTATCAGGATTATACAGAGGAGATGTGGGAATTTGTTCGTGGAATCACCTTTTCTTTCCTTGGAGCAAGTGCAAGAAATCAGCGATCAGTAATTTTAACAGACGTAATTGATTTTTCAAATCAGTACCAGCTGATGTATTTGAAGCAAATTCAGGATTTGTTGGATGACTATCATCAAGAGATTCTTTTTGTGGAGTTGGAAACAAGTCTTGAGGAGCGTTTACGTCGAAATCGAACGGAGAACCGGTTGAAGTACAAGCCCTTGAAACGGCATATTGAGATATCTGAAAGAGAAATTTTAGAGACCACTGAAACCCTTCAATTAAATTCCCAACATCAACCGAATGAGTTGCACCACTACTTTAAAATAAATAATACGAGTTTGACTGCAAAAGAAGCTGCTAAGCAAATTCAAAATAAAATGAACAAAATAGAGAAAGGACAAACACATGTCTAAAGAACTTTCACCTAAATACAATCCAGCCGAGGTTGAGGCTGGTCGTTACCAAAAATGGCTTGATGCTGATGTTTTCAAGCCTTCAGGCGATCAAAAGGCTAAGCCTTATTCAATCGTGATTCCGCCACCAAACGTAACTGGTAAGCTTCACCTTGGTCACGCTTGGGATACGACTTTGCAGGATATCATCATCCGTCAAAAACGCATGCAAGGTTTCGATACGCTTTGGCTTCCGGGGATGGACCACGCGGGGATTGCGACTCAGGCTAAGGTTGAGGAGCGCTTGCGTGGAGAGGGCATTACACGTTACGATCTCGGTCGTGAGAAATTCCTCGACAAGGTCTGGGAATGGAAAGACGAATATGCCACTACTATCAAGGAACAATGGGGCAAGATGGGGCTCTCTGTGGACTATTCTCGCGAGCGTTTCACTCTTGACGAAGGTTTGTCAAAAGCTGTTCGTAAGGTCTTTGTGGACCTTTACAAGAAAGGTTGGATCTATCGTGGTGAGTTTATCATCAACTGGGACCCAGCTGCTCGCACAGCCCTTTCTGATATCGAAGTTATCCACAAGGACGTAGAAGGCGCCTTCTACCACATGAATTACATGCTGGAAGACGGTTCACGCGCCCTTGAAGTTGCCACAACTCGTCCTGAGACTATGTTTGGGGACGTTGCCGTTGCGGTCAATCCGGAAGACCCACGCTACAAGGATTTGATTGGTAAAAACGTCATCCTTCCAATCGCTAATAAATTGATTCCAATCGTTGGGGACGAACACGCAGACCCTGAGTTTGGTACGGGTGTCGTGAAAATCACACCTGCCCACGATCCAAACGACTTCTTGGTTGGTCAACGTCATAATTTGCCACAAGTTAACGTCATGAACGACGACGGAACTATGAACGAGCTTGCCTTCGAATTTGCAGGCATGGACCGTTTTGAAGCTCGTAAGGCAGTCGTTGCTAAGTTGGAAGAAATCGGTGCCCTCGTTAAAATCGAAAAACGTGTCCACAGTGTTGGTCACTCAGAGCGTACAGGTGTAGTGGTTGAGCCACGCTTGTCTACTCAGTGGTTCGTTAAGATGGACCAATTGGCTAAGAATGCTATTGCCAATCAAGACACAGACGACAAGGTAGAATTCTACCCACCTCGTTTCAATGATACCTTCCTCCAATGGATGGAAAATGTCCATGACTGGGTAATCTCTCGTCAGCTCTGGTGGGGTCACCAAATCCCTGCTTGGTACAATGCTGAGGGTGAAATATATGTCGGCGAAGAAGCTCCAGAAGGTGACGGATGGACTCAAGACGAAGATGTCTTGGATACTTGGTTCAGCTCTGCTCTTTGGCCATTCTCTACCATGGGCTGGCCGGATGTGGACTCAGCAGACTTCAAACGCTACTTCCCAACGTCAACCCTAGTAACAGGTTACGACATCATCTTCTTCTGGGTGTCTCGTATGATCTTTCAATCATTGGAATTCACTGGTCGTCAGCCATTCCAAAACGTGCTTATCCATGGTCTCATCCGTGACGAGCAAGGACGTAAAATGTCTAAATCTCTCGGAAACGGAATTGACCCAATGGATGTTATCGAGAAATATGGTGCCGATGCCCTTCGCTGGTTCCTTTCAAACGGTTCTGCCCCAGGACAAGACGTGCGCTTCTCTTATGAGAAAATGGATGCTTCATGGAACTTTATTAACAAGATCTGGAACATCTCTCGCTACATCCTCATGAACAATGAAGGTTTAACCCTTGAGCAGGCAACTGCTAATGTGGAAAAAGTTGTCAACAAGGAAGCTGGAAATGTCACAGACCGCTGGATTCTCCACAACCTCAATGAAACAATCGGAAAAGCTACTGCTAACTTTGACAAGTTTGAGTTTGGTGTGGCTGGTCACATCCTCTACAACTTCATCTGGGACGAGTTTGCGGACTGGTACGTTGAGTTGACCAAGGAAGTCCTTTATAGCGATAACGAAGAAGAGAAAGTCATCACACGTTCTGTTCTCCTTTACACTTTGGACAAGATCCTTCGTCTCCTCCACCCTATCATGCCATTTGTGACAGAGGAAATCTTTGGACAAATCTCAGAAGGCTCTATCGTCACAACAGAATACCCAACTGTCAATCCAGCCTTTGAAGACCTTGCAGCTCACACTGGTGTGGAAAGTCTCAAAGACTTGATCCGTGCCGTTCGTAATGCCCGTGCGGAAGTAAACGTTGCACCAAGCAAGCCAATCACCATCCTTGTTAAGACAAGTGATAGCGACTTGGAAGCTTTCTTTAACAGCAATGTCAACTACATCAAACGTTTCACAAATCCAGAACACTTGGAAATTGCCTCAACCATCCCTGCACCTGAACTGGCTATGTCAAGCGTCATCACCGGAGCAGAAATCTACCTGCCGCTGGCAGACCTCCTCAATGTCGAAGAAGAATTGGCTCGTCTAGACAAGGAACTGGCTAAATGGCAAAAAGAACTGGATATGGTAGGCAAGAAGCTTTCTAACGAACGCTTCGTAGCCAATGCTAAACCAGAAGTCGTCCAAAAAGAACGCGACAAACAAGCCGACTACCAAGCTAAATACGATGCGACAGTCGCACGTATTGATGAGATGAAGAAGTTGGTGAAATAAACATAGAAAGATAAACTTAAATCATAATATTTAGGTTTATCTTTTCACCACTTTTGACAGCGCTTACTTTTTAATAAAAGGAGAAATATTTATGAGAATTGATAAAATTACTATCGAAGGATATAGACGCTTTAATAAGAGCGTAATAAATTTAAATCATGGAAATTTTGCTATTTTAGCAGGAGCAAACAATAGTGGAAAAACTTCGCTTATTCAGCTGTTAGACATTGTTTTCAATAATAAATCAAGAAAGTCAGTGGGTTTTAATGATTTTTCTATCTCATTAAAGTCTTTGTTGGATAAAAAAGTTAAGGAATTAGATCTTTCCTCAGATTTTAAGGACGAGAAGTTCATTGAATTTATAAATTATATTAATGAACATATAAAAATAAAACTTCAAATTGTATTGTCCTATGATGTGGAGGAATCCATAGGTCTATTTGCAAACTACCTAATGGATCTAGAAGATGATATGCGGAACTTTTACTTTGAATACAATTATAAACTCAATACAGAGGTAATAAAAGAAGAATTTATTAAACAAGATATCAAATCAGCTACAATACTTCAAGAAATCATAGAACAAAATACAGAAAGTGTTTATTTTTATGCTGATAAGGATTTCAATAATAAGAAAATTATTGAATATAAAGATTTTAAAAAACTATTCCATTTTGAATATATATCTGCTGATAGAGAACTAGATGATGAAAATCTTAAAAATAAAAAGATAACTACATCGATTATTTCATCATCTGATTCCACTGACCGTGATTCTATATGGGATAGTAAATTTGATGAATTAAAAAATAAAATAGCTAATGATTTAGCTGAATCAGAAATTGATTCTAGTATTCAAAAAGAAGCAGAACAAGTTTTATCTGACTTAAAAGATAGTCTAGACAATGTATCAAAAAATGAAATTGAAGCTTTGGAAGCGAAATTTCATTTTAACGAAAAGAATTTATTGAACTTGATTAAGGATAGTTTATTAATCAATTATTCACATAGTACTGATGAATTTTTGTTTACTTTAACTGAAGAATCTCAAGGTCTTGGGGTTAGTAATCTAATTTATATGAGCCTCCAAATTGATAGATTTAGAAGAACAATTCAACCAACTACTGTTAATCTATTTGTTATCGAAGAACCTGAAGCACATATGCATATACAAATGCAGAAAGTACTAGTTAGTTATATTGAAACTATTTTTAGTAAACAAAAAAATCTACAAGGAATTATTACAACTCATTCAACTGAAATTGTAAAAAATGTAGATGTAAATGATATAAAAGTCATTCGTTCAGAAAATAATTTTATGAATCGTATAATTGATTTGCATCAATTTATTGTTAATAATGGAGATAAAAAATTTTATGAAACATTTTTTAAATTGAATTTCGCAGATTTAATTTTTTCAGATGCTGTTATCTTTTATGAGGGTGATGCAGAGAGAATGTATTTTGAAAGTTTGATTAATAGGAAACATTCAAAATATATAAATTTAACTCGTCAATATATAAGTTATTGTCAATGTGGTGGAGCTCACGCACATAAATATTTTCCACTATTAAATGAATTGAGAATGACGGCCTGTGTCTTTACTGATATTGATTACGATAAAGAAAGGGAGGAATTAGAGGGAATAGATAGTGATAAATCTTCTAATGCGACTTTAAACTCAATATTATCTGGTGAGAATAAAAACGTTGGCAGTATATATCAACAACAAAGAGAAAATAGAAGGAAAAATATAGAAGTTTTCACTCAAACATGTCATGATGGTTATTCCAGAACTTTAGAAGAAGCAATTTTATATAAACTACTTTTTCCTATCCCTCCTTATTCTGAAGTAAATCGAAGAAAGTACCGTTCACAAATGATTACAGCGTTTGTGAACGTAAAAAGAGTAAAAAGAAAGATAAAGTCTAGAAAATATAATCAAGCAAATAGGAATGTGAATAAGAATAAGAATAAAGGTGTATTTATAAAACATAAGAGAGATTTTTGGAAATATATAAATAGCAAATCAAAATTAGTTTTTTCCATCCCGACTAAAAAAGGATTAGCAATCAGTATCAGAGATGTTGTAAATAGTTTGGACAAAACCGACTTTATGTATTCAATTATCATGAATGGCAAAGAAGTTGAAATACTACCTAATTATATCGAGGAGGGATTATTATGGCTCAACAACAAAATAACTTCTACAAAATAAATGCTCCTGCTGGAAGTGGCAAGACTTACTTTATTAGTAAGACTATTAACGATATTCTTAATAATGAACCATTTGTTAAAATTTTGTGTATTACCTATACTAATAGAGCCTCCCAAGTAATGCAGGAAAGAATTGTTTCTCCAAACGTTGAAATATCAACTATTCATAGTTTCTTAAATAAGTTTTTAAAGCCATTCTTTAGAAATGAGAAAGTTATAGACTATTATCTTGAAATTTATAAAGAAGAAATTGAGACTACACTCAAAGAAGAAACAAAATTAAATAGATATAAAGAAAAATTTCAAGTAGAGGGTGAAGTTTCTGAGGAGACAATAAAATTAAATTTATATGAAATTTATTATAATGAACGACAATACTCATCCGTGTTAAATGGTGGTTTATCTCATGATGATTTATTGAACTTTTCATTTAAATTAATAGATAGATTTCCTAAAATTGGGTTTAAGTTACGTGAGATGTATGATTATATTTTCATTGATGAGGTTCAAGATACAAATGCAGATATTTTGAGATTTTTTTATAATTCGGCTAAAGATAGTTCAACAAATGTTTATTTTCTTGGAGACAAGATGCAAGAAATTTATAATAAATATGATGGTTCGTTTGAAACTGAATTTAGAGAATTTGATGGTAATCTCTCAAAAACCTTTACCACCAATTACCGATCCTCTGAAGAAATAGTTGATTTATTAAATAATTTATATCAATCTTCTTCTAGAGTAAAACAAGTAGCATACAAAGGCAAAAAAGGTCAATTCCCTCAATTAGTCTTCACAGATAACATTGAAAAATATTTATTTGATAATAGAGAGGCTTACGAAGAGTTTTATAAATTAAGAACAATTAATAAAAAAAGGTTCAAAAACATCAATAATAGTGGAAAGTCTGCTGAAGAAATCTATAAAATATATCAGGAAATATACCCTAATAATGGTCGTGTTAGTGTAATGGATGTTTTGACAAACAGCAACTATGATGAAAATCCTGATGTGCTAATGTCTTTTTTAAGTTTGTTATTTCAAGTGTTGAATGAATATAAAAATAAAAATTATGGTGAAGTGATTCGTATCTTCAAGAATAGCAAAAGAAACTTATCTTTTGGTAAATCTATTTCAGTTTTTAATAGCCATCTTTTGAAAATTGAACTTCATGAGGATAAGGTAAAACTGAAAGAAAAAATGAATTTCTTTATTGAATTATTAGAATCTGATTCTTCGCTGGAAACTGTACTTCAGGAATTAGTTAATGAGAGAATTATTAGTAGTGATTTCTATAAATTTATATCCTTATATGAAAGAGATGGCTCTTTTCTCTATATTGATTTATTCTCTTTATCAATCGAATTATTTAAATTGATTGATGAATATAATAGAAATCCTATGGTGTCAACACAACATGGAGTAAAGGGAGAAGGGCATAAAAAGATACTATTTGTAGCTGAGGATTCAGGTAACCCAGGTATTAAGATATATGAATTCCTAAACCTATTTACATATTTTTATACTCAAAATATTTCATTTAATTTCGATAAGTTTCAACAGTTTTATTATGATTTTAATTGTGATATTTTATCACTAGAAGAGAAACTAGGAAAAAAAATTAGGGAAATTAAAGCAGCAGATAGAGAACAATACTTTGATTATTTTCATAATATCTATAAGAAGTATTTAGATAATGAATACTTTAAATCTATCTGCTTGAATCAAAATACGCTTCAACTTCAAAGAAATACTAGTCTCGCGGATATAAGAATTATTTTAAATAATCGTATGGTTAGATCTACCTTAACAGCCTACAAACTTTTTTATGTTGGATGTTCTCGAGCTGAAGAAGAATTAGTTGTGTTAATTGATGAAAATAAAATCGAATATATGAAAGAATTTGAGAATTATTTCAAACAAATTGGTTTTCAGATATAGATATACAAAGTCTGAAGTATCTAATCCGTGCTGTTCGTAATGCGCGTGCGGAAGTAAACGTAGGAGCAAGTATGATACGACCGTAGCACGAATTGATGAGATGAAGAAGTTGGTGAAATAGTGGCAGACGATTACGAAAAATATAAATCGTGGTTTAATCAACCATTGAATATATTAGATTCAAAAGACTTAAACGACGACTATTTGAATAATAATTTCAAAATGATTGATTATTATCAAGATATATATTATGATGAGATTGTAATAGATGAACTGATTAATAAATTAAAACAAGGTCAATTTGATAATTTAAGTATTATTGATTTAAATAGATTTAGAATATTTCTGGATGCAGTATTATTAACTTTCAATAATGAGAAGGTTTATAATGCTTATTTGAAAGACAAATTTGCCTTTCAACCATTTTTTGACAGATTGAATGATTCAAAACTCTTTATACGAGAACGCCCATTTTTAGAAAATTATAAGAAGTATTTGAATAATCTTTTTAAAATACGCATTAATAAATTTGATTCATTTTTTTACTCACTAGATGGAGAAGATAGACGAGTTTGGGATCAGTTCAAGATAGTAAGGAATGCTTACTCACATATGCAATACGGTTTTTATGCAAATGATTCTACGGGGTTTCTAAGTAATTTTTCAATTTATAACCATGATAAGGGACAAACTAAAGAAATTGGGTTTGTTTTTGAACCAATTTTGCATCTTTTTATTCAGCAATTCTTTTCAAATTATTCTACCTCTGGTATATCATATAAACATTCTTGGTTTGAAGTGGATTTTCAAAAAAAAGAAACTAAATTTTACAAAGTGACACTCCCGAAAAATTTTAATATAAAATACGCTGGTTTCGATAAAAGTCACCCGATGAATCAATTTACAGATATTCTGCAAAGTAATAATAAAAGGGTAATCGAACAATTTATTAAAAAATATAATCTAGACTATCGAATTGAAAATATTAACAATGACGATTTAAGTAACTATCTTGAGTTCTATTTAAACAGATACAACTGGAGTGATGTACACGATTTTATCAATCAAATAAAATTCTTATTTGATTTTGAAACGGAATTTTCAAATTTTTTGGTTCACTTAATTCAGCTGAATGACCGATTGATTGATTATTTAAGAGATAGATATCTTGGAGTCAATAGACTAGAGCAGATTATAGATAGTTTAAAAGAGTTACAAGAGGATTCTGATAAATTCCTTTGCTTTAAATTTTCTTTTGAAATTTTACGGATGTTTAATATTGCATCTCGTATGGAAGATGATGATTTACCTAAAATTAACTATTCTAAAATTAGCGTACAAGGTATCTTTTTAAAAAATCCTCTTGCACTATATACCTACTATCAAAAAAATAAAGATAAATATGGAATCCAAACTCATAGAGACTTGAGAACAGCTTATATAGTTGAAAGACTAAGGAATGCAATTATGCACGGTCGATACTGGATTGAATTAAAAAATGGTATTGTGACTTATATATTTGAAGATAAGTTTAATCACAGAAGTGAGTTACTTGAAGTTCCTGAGGAATCATTGCTTCGTTTTATAAATCAGGATATTTTTAAGATAAGATAATTAAAAAATTAATGAGTTTAGTTAACCATATTAAAGCTAATAATTTTTAGAAAGCAGGTTACTACATGACTAATTCTACAAGTTCGAACCGCTTTGGGAAGTACGATATTGTAGCTTAATTTAATATATCATCGGTATTGAATTCATCTGGATTGATAGCGAAAATCTACCTAGCGACACCATCGGCTGGGTAGCAAAGAAATAAAAAGTCCTGTCACTTTCTCCCATTTAACCTTTGACTATTCTGCAAAATTATCGTAAAATAAAGAGTAAATGATAAAATGAGGTCAGAGTCTGTTCACTCTGGCGATAGTAGTATAAATGAGGAGAAACGCTTTGGAATTAGAAGTATTTGCTGGGCAAGAAAAAAGTGAACTATCTATGATTGAGGTAGCGCGTGCTATCTTGGAACTTCGTGGTCGCGATCATGAGATGCATTTTAGCGATCTTGTAAACGAAATTCAAAACTACCTTGGAACATCAAACAGCGATATCCGTGAAGCCTTGCCTTTGTTCTACACAGAGTTGAACTTTGACGGTAGCTTCATCTCACTTGGAGACAACAAGTGGGGGCTTCGTTCATGGTATGGTGTGGACGAAATCGATGAAGAAATCATCGCTCTTGAAGAAAATGATGACGATGAAGTCTCACCAAAAGCTAAGAAAAAACGTGTCAATGCCTTCATGGATGGTGATTCAGATGCCATTGACTACAATGCAGATGATCCAGAAGACGAAGATGCATACGAAGCAGATCCTGCTCTTTCATACGATGATGAAAATCCAGATGATGAGAAAAATGAAGTGGAAGCTTATGATGCAGAAATCAACGAAATCGCCCCAGATGACTTGGGTGAAGACGTGGATCTCAACGAAGAAGACGATGAGTTTTCAGACGATGATTCTGAAAACATCGAGGAATAAAAATTAGCTATTGACAATTATCCTATTTTTAGGTATCATATTGTTCGGGCACCTCTTTTAGAGGTCGGGGCTCCCTAGTTCTTAGGGAGCTATTTTTGTTTTTTCAAGAAGTTATCTTCTTGTATTTTAGTTGTGAATCTGGCGTAGTCGTCCCAGATTATTCTTATTAGTAGGGTCTTGTTTTCTATGTCCCCTCGTAGTTAACAAGGCCTTGAGCATTTTAGAAAGAGGAATCTATGTCTACGAAATATATTTTTGTAACTGGTGGTGTGGTATCGTCTATTGGGAAAGGGATTGTTGCAGCGAGTCTGGGCCGTCTCTTGAAAAATCGAGGTCTTAAAGTAACCATTCAAAAATTTGACCCTTATATCAATATTGATCCGGGAACCATGAGTCCTTACCAGCACGGAGAAGTTTTTGTGACAGATGACGGAGCTGAGACAGATTTGGACTTGGGTCACTATGAACGTTTCATTGATATCAATCTCAACAAATATTCCAACGTGACAACTGGTAAAATTTACAGTGAAGTTCTTCGTAAGGAACGTCGTGGAGAATACCTTGGGGCAACTGTTCAGGTTATTCCTCATATCACAGATGCTTTGAAAGAAAAAATCAAGCGTGCCGCTCTAACGACTGATTCTGATGTCATTATCACAGAAGTTGGTGGAACAGTAGGAGATATCGAGTCCTTGCCATTCTTAGAGGCCCTTCGTCAGATGAAGGCAGATGTGGGGGCGGATAATGTTATGTACATCCATACAACCTTGCTTCCTTACCTCAAGGCTGCTGGTGAAATGAAGACCAAACCAACCCAACACTCTGTCAAAGAATTGCGTGGATTGGGAATCCAACCAAATATGTTGGTTATTCGTACAGAAGAGCCAGCTGGTCAAGGAATTAAAAACAAACTAGCCCAGTTCTGTGATGTGGCACCAGAAGCCGTTATTGAATCATTAGATGTTGAACACCTTTACCAAATTCCATTGAACTTGCAGGCACAAGGCATGGACCAAATTGTCTGTGACCATTTGAAATTAGACGCACCAGTAGCAGATATGACAGAATGGTCAGCCATGGTGGACAAGGTCATGAACCTGAAAAAACAAGTTAAAATTTCTCTTGTCGGTAAGTATGTGGAGTTGCAAGATGCCTACATCTCAGTGGTCGAAGCCTTGAAACACTCTGGTTATGCCAATGATGCAGAAGTTAAAATCAATTGGATCAATGCCAATGATGTGACAGCAGAGAATGTGGCAGAGCTTTTGTCTGATGCGGACGGAATCATCGTACCAGGTGGTTTTGGTCAACGTGGTACGGAAGGGAAAATCCAAGTCATCCGCTATGCGCGTGAGAATGATGTTCCAATGTTGGGAGTCTGCTTGGGAATGCAGTTGACTTGTATCGAGTTTGCTCGTCACGTTTTGGGTCTTGAAGGTGCCAATTCTGCAGAGCTTGCACCAGAAACAAAATACCCTATTATTGATATCATGCGTGATCAGATTGATGTTGAGGATATGGGTGGAACCCTTCGTTTGGGACTTTATCCATCTAAGTTGAAACGTGGCTCTAAGGCTGCGGCTGCTTATCACAATCAAGAAGTGGTGCAACGCCGTCACCGTCACCGCTATGAGTTTAACAACGCCTTCCGTGAGCAGTTTGAGGCAGCAGGCTTTGTCTTTTCAGGAGTTTCTCCAGACAATCGTTTGGTCGAAATCGTGGAAATTCCAGAAAATAAATTCTTTGTAGCGTGTCAGTATCACCCTGAACTGTCAAGCCGTCCAAATCGTCCAGAAGAACTCTACACAGCCTTTATTACTGCAGCGGTTGAGAATAGTAATTAGCAAAATCAGAACCTTTGAGAAGAATCTCAGAGGTTTTTTGATTGCATATTTAGGATATAATTTGCAAAATAAAAATATAGTGACATAATTAACATAACAACAACTAAGGAACTACAATGAAAAAAATCACATTATTTGGTTTGTCTCTAGCTGGTCTAGCTTTACTGGCTTTTCCACATTCAGGGCAGGCATTTGAGCTTAAAGAAGAATGGGTTGTTAAGTGTGGAGTGCAGTATCAAGATGGCAAGATTCTTCGGTTTAACAATGGTCATGAAGTGGATATCAAAGTCTTGGATTTGCCAAAAACCGAGAAAATCGAGTGGACGGTTAGTCTCGATGGTCAAGATCAAACTGTCAATTTCCTAGGTCAAGAAAAGGACAAGTCTATGATGGGTGTAGAGGGGCGTTACCTGAATTTTTACGTACCTTATGGCTATAGAGGAGATATCAAGGTCGAGGCTAAGAGCGGAAACGAAGTGAAGACCTGGTCAACGAAAGTTGTGGATGATATTCATAATGATAGTGGAAAGAGAGGTTACTATCGTATTGAAGAATCAAATGATCAATACACTTACCTCGATGCTAAATGGGATTATCACACCAAGACTTACACTGCTACCTTACCAGAGACTGTCAATGATCAAAAAGTCTTTGCTTGGGCAGACTATGACAATGGCGAGTTGAAACTTGAAAAACTAAAATCTATCAGTCATAAATATGATGGAGGGTCTTTCAAAGAACTTTATCCGATTGTAAAAGCAGAAAGTTGGCTAAAATCAAACCAAAACTGGTACTATCAACAACAAGGTCACTTAGTGCAGAATGATTGGGTTTATGACAAGGGAGAATGGTATTATGTAAGTTCTTCTGGTGCCATGATTGCGAATGATTGGGTCAAAGACAATGGTAAGTGGTATTATCTAGCTTCATCAGGTAAGATGCTTCGCAATACCTACACGCCTGATGGTTATTACGTTGGTAACTCAGGCGCCTGGCAATAAGAATAATACTCTTCGAAAATCTTTTCAAAACACGTCAGCTTCATCCACAACCTCAAGACAGTGTTTTGAGCTGACTACGTCAGTTCTATCTACAACCTCAAAGCAGTGCTTTGAGCAGCCTGCGGCTAGCTTCCTAGTTTGCTCTTTGATTTTCGTTGAGTATAAGAAGTCCTTTTCCTTAAAGGAAGGGGCTTTTTACTTGCGTTTCTGCTACTTCCTCATTTGTCCTAAAGCCTTTTTTGTGTTAAAATGAATGGTATGAAAGCTAAAAAAATGTGGATGGCAGGTCTGGCTCTGCTTGGTATTGGGAGCCTTGTCCTTGCTACGAAAAAAGTTGCAGATGACCGTAAGCTCATGAAGACTCAGGAAGAGTTGACAGCGATTGTGCGAGACCATTTTTCAGACATGGGGGAAATTGCGACCCTCTATGTTCAAGTCTATGAAAGCAGTCTAGAGAGCTTGGTTGGTGGCATCATTTTTGAGGATGGCCGTCATTATACCTTTGTCTATGAAAATGAAGACCTAGTCTATGAGGAGGAAGTCTTATGATACAACCAGCAAGTTTAGAAGAATTGGCATCTTTAGTAGAAAAAGATGGCAAGAAGGTCTTCCTTTTTGTGGCAGACTGGTGTGGCGATTGTCGTTATATCTATCCTGCCTTGCCAGAGATTGAGGAGACCAATCCAGAGTTCACCTTTATTCGAGTGGACCGAGACCAGTATATGGATTTGGCCAAACTCTGGGATGTATATGGAATCCCTAGCCTTGTTGTTCTAGAAAAAGACAAGGAAATTGGTCGTTTTGTTAATCGCGACCGTAAAAGCAAGCAACAAATTAACGACTTTTTAGCAGGACTGAAATAGGAGAAAAAGGAAACAATGATTTTTACATATAATAAAGAACATGTCGGTGATGTCCTTATGGTCATCGCGAAAAATAGCGGAGATGCCAAACTAGATGTGGATCGCAAAGGCAAGGTAGCTCGTGTTTTCCTCAAAGATAATGGGAAAACAGTGGCTTGGAATATTTTTGAAGTTTCAAGTTTGTTTGAAATTGCAGAGCGCGGTCAAGTCTTTTTATCAGATGAGCAAGTCGCTCGTTTGAACCAAGAGTTGCAGGCAGAAGGATTTGCAGAACAAATTGTCAATGACAAGGAACCTAAGTTTGTTGTTGGTGAAATTGTCGAGATGGTAGCCCATCCAGATAGTGACCACCTCAACATCTGCCAAGTTGCAGTCGCTAGTGATAAGACTGTACAAATCGTTGCAGGAGCTCCCAATGCGCGTGTCGGGTTGAAAACCATTGTGGCTCTTCCTGGAGCAATGATGCCAAAAGGCAACCTCATTTTCCCAGGTGAACTTCGTGGTGAAAAGAGTTTTGGAATGATGTGCAGTCCTCGTGAACTTGCCTTGCCAAATGCTCCGCAAAAACGAGGGATTATTGAATTATCAGAAGACCAAGTTGTTGGAACTCCATTTGATCCAGCTAAACACTGGACTGCCTAAGAAGTTGTTAATATCTGATAGACCAGATAGAAGGAAATAAGATGGCAAAAAATGTTGTGATTACAGGAGCGACATCAGGAATTGGTGAAGCGATTGCGCGTGCTTATCTGAAGCAGGGTGAGAATATCGTTCTAACCGGACGACGGACAGACAGACTAGAAGCCCTTAAGTCGGAGTTTGCAGAAGCCTTCCCAAATCAGACAGTTTGGACTTTTCCGCTAGATGTCACAGATATGACCATGGTAAAGAATGTCTGCTCTGATATTCTAGAAACGATAGGGAAGATTGACGTCTTGGTTAATAACGCCGGTCTGGCTCTAGGTTTAGCACCCTATCAGGATTATGAAGAGTTGGATATGTTGACCATGCTGGATACCAATGTCAAAGGTTTGATGGCAGTTACTCGCTGTTTCTTGCCAGCAATGGTAAAAGCCAATCAAGGACATATCATCAACATGGGGTCAACCGCAGGAATCTACGCCTATGCAGGTGCAGCAGTTTATTCAGCTACCAAGGCAGCGGTTAAGACCTTTTCAGATGGTCTGCGAATTGATACCATCGCAACGGATATCAAGGTGACGACCATTCAGCCTGGAATTGTCGAAACAGATTTTTCCACAGTGCGATTTCATGGTGATAAAGAACGAGCTGCGTCCGTTTACCAAGGAATCGAAGCCTTGCAAGCTCAGGATATTGCAGACACAGTAGTCTATGCGACCAGTCAACCTCGTCGTGTTCAGATTACAGATATGACCATTATGGCAAATCAACAGGCGACAGGTTTCATGGTTCATAAAAAGTAAAAAATTTCCTCGAAAAGTTACAAATTTCTGTAACTTTTTTTGATTTCCTACGAATAGATAAGTAGGAGGAAGAAAAATGTATAATAAAGTTATCTTAATTGGACGCTTGACGTCTACACCAGAATTGCACAAAACCAACAATGACAAGTCAGTGGCGCGCGCAACTATCGCTGTAAATCGTCGTTACAAAGACCAAAATGGGGAACGAGAAGCTGACTTTGTCAATATGGTCCTATGGGGCAGATTAGCAGAAACCTTGGCAAGTTACGCAACCAAAGGAAGTCTCATTTCTGTGGATGGAGAACTTCGTACCCGTCGTTTTGAGAAAAATGGTCAAATGAACTACGTGACCGAAGTACTTGTGATAGGATTCCAACTCTTGGAAAGTCGTGCCCAACGTGCTATGCGTGAAAATAATGCAGGCCAAGATTTGGCGGATTTGGTTTTGGAAGAGGAAGAATTGCCATTTTAAACATTAAAAAGTCTGAGTTGGTCTCAGGCTTTTTATCTTGAGAAAGTCAGACTTTTTTCTTGACTATTTCTGACCAAGTGATACAATAGAACTATAAATTAGCACTCAGATATAAAGAGTGCTAACAATATGTAGTCATCATGGAGGAAATCAGATGTTGAAACCATTAGGAGACCGTGTGGTCTTGAAAATCGAAGAAAAAGAACAAACTGTTGGAGGTTTTGTCCTCGCAGGTTCAGCCCAAGAAAAAACCAAAACAGCCCAAGTTGTAGCTACTGGACAAGGTGTTCGTACCTTGAACGGTGACTTGGTAGCTCCAAGTGTTAAGCCTGGAGATCGTGTCTTAGTTGAAGCCCACGCAGGTCTTGATGTCAAAGACGGCAATGAAAAGTACATTATCGTTGGCGAAGCGAACATCTTGGCTATCATTGAAGAATAGAAGGAGAAAGTAAGTATGTCAAAAGAAATTAAATTTTCATCAGATGCCCGTTCAGCTATGGTTCGTGGTGTCGATATCCTTGCAGACACTGTTAAAGTAACCTTGGGACCAAAAGGCCGTAATGTCGTTCTTGAAAAGTCATTCGGTTCACCCTTGATTACCAATGACGGTGTGACTATTGCCAAAGAAATCGAGTTGGAAGACCATTTTGAAAATATGGGTGCCAAATTGGTATCAGAAGTAGCTTCAAAAACCAATGATATCGCAGGTGACGGGACTACAACTGCAACTGTTTTGACCCAAGCAATCGTCCGTGAAGGAATCAAAAACGTCACAGCAGGTGCAAACCCAATCGGTATTCGTCGTGGGATTGAAACAGCAGTTGCCGCAGCAGTTGAAGCCTTGAAAAACAATGCTATTCCTGTTGCCAACAAAGAAGCCATTGCTCAGGTTGCTGCCGTATCTTCTCGTTCTGAAAAAGTCGGCGAATACATTTCTGAAGCCATGGAAAAAGTTGGTAAAGACGGAGTCATCACCATCGAAGAGTCACGTGGTATGGAAACAGAGCTTGAAGTTGTAGAAGGTATGCAGTTTGACCGTGGTTACCTTTCACAGTACATGGTGACAGATAGCGAAAAAATGGTGGCTGACCTTGAAAATCCGTACATTTTGATTACAGATAAGAAGATTTCAAATATCCAAGAAATTTTGCCGCTCCTAGAAAGCATTCTCCAAAGCAATCGTCCCCTCTTGATTATTGCGGATGATGTAGATGGTGAAGCTCTTCCAACCCTTGTATTGAATAAGATTCGTGGAACCTTCAATGTGGTAGCAGTCAAGGCACCTGGTTTTGGTGACCGTCGCAAAGCCATGCTCGAAGACATTGCCATCTTAACAGGCGGAACAGTTATCACAGAAGACCTTGGTCTTGAGTTGAAAGATGCGACAATTGAAGCTCTTGGTCAAGCAGCGAGAGTAACTGTGGACAAAGATAGCACTGTTATCGTAGAAGGTGCCGGAAATCCTGAAGCGATTTCTCACCGTGTTGCAGTTATCAAGTCTCAAATCGAAACCACAACTTCTGAATTTGACCGTGAAAAATTACAAGAACGCTTGGCGAAATTGTCAGGTGGTGTAGCGGTTATTAAGGTCGGAGCCGCAACTGAAACTGAGTTGAAAGAAATGAAACTCCGCATTGAAGATGCCCTAAACGCTACTCGTGCAGCTGTTGAAGAAGGAATCGTTGCAGGTGGTGGAACAGCCCTTGTAAATGTTATCCCAGCCGTAGCTGATTTGGAATTGACAGGAGATGAAGCAACAGGACGCAATATTGTTCTCCGTGCCTTGGAAGAACCTGTTCGTCAAATTGCGCACAATGCAGGATTTGAAGGATCTATCGTTATCGATCGTTTGAAAAATGCCGAACTTGGTACAGGTTTCAACGCAGCAACTGGCGAATGGGTCAATATGATTGATCAAGGGATTATCGACCCAGTTAAAGTGAGTCGTTCAGCTCTACAAAATGCAGCATCTGTAGCCAGCTTGATTTTGACTACGGAAGCAGTCGTAGCCAATAAACCAGAACCAGTAGCCCCAGCTCCAGCAATGGATCCAAGCATGATGGGCGGTATGATGTAAGCTTTCTATAGAAAAGAACTTATAAAAATAAAAAAGGAGGGAATGACAATTCCTCCTTTTTATGCTATTCACTTCTAAATTGATTTGAGCTCTCTTAACTTATATGATAAAATAAGACTAGAAAAAGGAGAAGAACATGATCGATGTAGAAGAAATTCTGAGCAAGATGAACCCCAATCAGAAGATTAATTATGACCGTGTCATGCAGAAGATGGTACAAGTATGGGAGAAAAATGAGCAACGACCAACCATTCTCATGCATGTTTGCTGTGCCCCTTGCAGTACCTATACTCTAGAATATTTGACCAAGTATGCAGACGTGACCATTTATTTTGCCAATTCTAATATCCATCCCAAGGCAGAATACCATAAGCGAGCCTATGTTACCAAGAAATTTGTCAGTGATTTTAATGAGCGGACAGGAAATACGGTTCAGTACCTAGAAGCTCCCTACGAACCCAATGAATACCGAAAACTAGTTAGAGGATTAGAGGAGGAGTCAGAAGGTGGCGACCGTTGCAAAGTTTGCTTTGACTACCGACTGGATAAGACAGCTCAAGTGGCTATGGACTTGGGATTTGACTACTTTGGCTCAGCCTTGACCATCAGTCCTCATAAGAATTCTCAAACCATTAATAGCATCGGAATCGATGTGCAAAAAATTTATACAACCCACTATCTTCCAAGTGATTTCAAGAAAAATCAAGGCTACAAACGTTCGGTAGAGATGTGTGAAGAGTATGATATCTATCGTCAATGTTATTGCGGATGTGTCTATGCAGCCCAGGCTCAGAATATTGACCTTGTTCAGGTTAAGAAAGATGCTACAGCTTTCTTGCTGGATAAGGATGTTGAAAAAGACTATTCTCATATCAAGTTTACTGTTACGAAATTAGATATATAGAGAACAACCCAGCTGAAAAACTGGGTTTTTAAAATAAAAAAACCAGGGCTTTCACCCTAGTTTGACAACTTTACCGATTCTTTAGTTCTACATAGCGCTTGTACCAAATGTTTACATAGGCTTCTGAGAAAGGTCCACGTCCATTGTTAATCCAATCAACAAGAATTTTGACATGTTCTTTTAAAATATAGTCCAAGTCATCAGAATAATTCATTTTGCGTTTGTGACGCTCATACTCCTCAACGTCCAAGAGACGTTTTTCCCCATCTGTAAAAATTTTAACATCCAAATCGTAATCAATATACTTCAGTGCTTCTTCATCCAGATAGTAGGGGCTAGCCATATTGCAATAGTAGGAAATTCCATTATCGCGAATCATGGCAATGATATTAAACCAATATTTCTTGTGAAAGTAAACAATAGCCGGTTCTCGAGTGACCCAACGACGACCATCACTTTCGGTAACCAGTGTATGATCGTTGACACCAATAATGGCGTTTTCTGTTGTTTTTAGTACCATGGTGTCCCGCCAAGTTCGGTGGAGACTCCCATCATGCTTATAACTTTGAATTGTAATAAAGTCGCCTTCTTTTGGAAGCTTCATAACTAACCAACTTTCTACAATTTATAAGTTTATCGTTTACTATTGTACCATAAAATTACCTAAAATCTGTGAATTTTACATGAAAATATTAAAGATATTCTCTGAGAGCGCTTGCTATATCCGAAAAATCGTAGCCTTTTCGAGCTAAAACTTGAGTTAAACGCTGTTTAAGTTCGTATTCTTCATACTTTCGAGCATACTTAGCATATTGCTTATCAAGTTCCTTGAAGATGAGTTCCTGAGTCGTTTCTTGGTCAACTTGACTATCCAACTGGTCAAAGGCACTTTTAGCATCAGAGTAAGAGAATCCCTTGTTGGTCAAGTTCTGGAAAATCTTATCTTGCAAGGCACGAGCTGGAAGTTTTCCTTCATATTTTTTTAATAGTTTATTAGCTACACGTTGAGCAACTTCCGAAAAATCAAATTCTTTTAAAATCTCTGCTATAGTAGATTTTGAAACCCCTTTTTGTGTTAGTTTCTGAGTCAGTACATAAGGACCCTTGTCTCCTGAAAGTTGATTGGCATTGATGATAGCATAAGTGTACTGACCATCATTAATCCAATTATCTTCTTTAAGATTAATAATGACTTGAGAAACTATGTTTTCATCAATATTGTATTTTTTCAGATATTCTCTGACTTCTTTTTCAGTGCGCGCTTTAAAGGATAGGTGGTAGAGAGCTAGATTCTTACCGTAAGAAAATTGAGCAAAGTCCTGAATCTCTTTCAATTCTTCTTCACTTATCACCTTATCTCTTGATAACATGAAGCGAACAATAGTATCTTCAGTAATGTAGCATTTGTCGCCATTATCAAGCTCCATCAGATAGAGTCTTTTTTTCTTTTCAAGTTTTGTGATTTTCATAGTTCTATTATAACTCAAAATGTGTTAAGATAGGGGTATGAATCTGAAAGTGAAACAAAAAATACCATTAAAAATCAAGCGCATGGGAATTAATGGTGAGGGAATCGGCTTTTATCAAAAAACATTAGTCTTTGTGCCGGGTGCTCTCAAAGGTGAAGATATCTATTGTCAGATTACTTCTATTAAACGTAACTTTGTCGAGGCAAAATTACTGAAGGTCAACAAGAAGTCTAAATTCCGTGTTGTGCCAGCATGTACTATTTACAATGAGTGCGGAGGCTGCCAAATCATGCACCTGCATTATGATAAGCAGCTGGAGTTCAAGACTGACTTGCTTTATCAAGCGCTGAAAAAATTTGCCCCTACAGGATATGAAAACTATGAAATTCGTCCGACAATTGGTATGCAGGAACCAAAATATTACCGTGCTAAGTTACAATTTCAGACTCGAAAATTTAAGAATCAGGTCAAGGCGGGCTTATATGCACAAAACTCCCACTATTTAGTAGAGTTGAAAGACTGCCTAGTACAAGATAAGGAAACTCAAGTGATTGCTAATCGTTTAGCAGAATTACTTACTTATCACCAGATTCCAATCACGGATGAGAGAAAAGTTCTAGGTGTTAGAACGATAATGGTCCGACGAGCAAGAAAGACTGGACAGGTTCAGATTATTATTGTTACAAACCGTCAGCTTAATTTAACCCAACTAGTAAAAGACTTAGTTAAAGACTTTCCAGAAGTTGTGACAGTAGCTGTGAATACAAATACAGCTAAAACCAGTGAGATTTATGGTGAAAAGACAGAGATTATCTGGGGACGAGAGAGTATTCAAGAAGGTGTACTCGATTATGAATTTTCACTATCTCCTCGAGCTTTCTATCAACTAAATCCTGAACAAACAGAAGTCCTCTATAGTGAGGCGGTAAAAGCTCTGGATGTTGATAAAGAAGACCATTTGATTGACGCTTATTGTGGAGTTGGAACGATTGGATTTGCCTTCGCAAAGAAAGTTAAAACACTCAGAGGTATGGATATTATTCCAGAGGCTATTGAAGATGCTAAGCGAAATGCTAAAAGAATGGGATTTGACAACACACATTACGAAGCAGGAATAGCGGAAGAGATTATTCCTCGCTGGTATAAAGAAGGCTACCGAGCAGATGCTCTGATCGTAGATCCACCACGTACAGGTCTGGATGATAAGTTATTAGATACAATTCTTACCTATGTACCAGAAAAAATGGTTTATATTTCTTGTAATGTTTCGACCTTGGCTCGTGATTTGGTGAGGTTAGTAGAAGTCTATGATATCCATTATATTCAGTCGGTCGATATGTTTCCACACACCGCTCGAACTGAAGCTGTTGTAAAATTAATTAAAAAAATTTCAAAAAGGTGTTGACAAAGTTAGAAAAGTG
>NZ_JAKUXK010000002.1:9791-59384 GCF_026782865.1 Streptococcus mitis | reverse complement strand
CTCGCACTTGTTGACGCTGACTTAGATGCGCTCGTTGAGGCACTTTGGCTGGCACTTGTCGACGCTGACTTAGATGCACTTGTTGAGGCACTTTGGCTGGCACTTGTCGACGCGGACTTAGATGCACTTGTTGAAGCACTTTGACTTGCGCTTGTCGACGCTGACTTAGACGCGCTTGTTGAGGCACTTCTACTCTTATAATCACTGTCAGACACTTTTATATTTACCGTATCTGTAGTCTTATCTTTATAAGTAATAGTGACTGTACCATTGTCGCTAACAGTGAAAGAATCAATGCGTTTTTCTTTCTTATTATTTAGTTTTTCAACAGCAGACAATATACGAGCTTTTTCTTGAGGGGACAATCGAGAGATATTTTCTACTTGGAAAGTGTCAGACGGTGCTACACCATCCATAATATCCGCCAATCTACCTTGCTTGATAAAGAAGTTCCCTTTATTTGCATCCCCAGCTTGAGTATAGTTACCTGCCTTATCTGTTGCGATAGCATTTCTTCGCCAATGATTCCCATCAGCAAATTCCAAATCATCCTTCATGTGTCCTGTAACATTAATACGAGCAGGATTAGATGGAGTCGCAACAATTTCGCCATTAGGATCCGATAGAGAAGTAACAGTACCTGTACCATACTTAGAATCCTTAAAGAAATTATTAGCCAAGTCCGAAGCTGGACGATTTCCATCAGATTCTGGAACAAGTTTAAATTCTCTCAATTTGCCCTTGTTATCAGTCGCAGTCATATCAACTGTAAAATCATCACCAGCATATACGTAATAGTATTTATTTCCATCCTTCCCAATAACTGGTTGGATTTCTTTTCCATTACGAGTTACGGACACGTTAACATCAGGAATTTCCGTTTCCTTCTCTAGGGTTGCATTGATGGTACTTGATGTACCATCACGATAAGTAACTGTAATGGTACCATCAGTATCAACTTCAATTTTCGACTTGGTTCCAGGATATGATAAAGTCACCTTCCCGTTTTCGGCATAAGATAAATTTGGCTGTGTACCATTTTTTACTACATCTTGATTAGATAGTAAATCACGTTTATTAGCATCATTGTTAATAAAGTTATTATAAACTTCCTTAATTTCTTCAGGAGTTAAATGACTCAAATCGGAGACTCTAACAATATCGCCACTTTGAATATTATGGCGCTCGTTAAAACCTTTTATGTAATAACTTATATTAGCTGTTGATTTAGTATCATTATTGTCCCAAGCCGAAAAGTTATAGGTGTAAGTTTTACCAACCTCAGCAGAAGCATCAGAGCCTCCGATTTCACCAGCAAGATTAACTGTAATATTTTTAACATTATTTAGTGTTTGATTGTTTTGAGGACCTCCGTAATAGATTCCAGGAATTAATGTACGATTTTCAAGACTCACTTTCTTTATAAGTGAACCACGATATTCAACCCCAATATTATCATTTATTACATCTCCATTATATACTTCTTTATAAGTACTAGAAACATTAAATTTCGGACCTGTTTTTGAAATAGAATTGTTAGATTGAGGTCTAGAATACCCTGTTGAAACACTTGCAGATTGAACTCTAGAAGCATTACCTTGAGTATTTTGCCCGATAGGTGCTGAGCTGACCTGCACCTGCATATCTGCAGTCGCAGTCGGCACATTGTTATCATATTTCACTTTGACTACAATCGTACCGTTTAAATTCCCATTTTGTCCATGCCTATAATTATAAACAATCTCAGACCCCTGAGTAAAGGTTTTCTCCATAGATTGCCCATTAAAAGTAGCACTTTGGACGTGGCCACCTTGGCCGACATTTATCTTAACACCAACATTGCTCAAAGCACTATTCGCCTGAACATTCATAGTATACGTCGCGATACCAGTAGCCTTATCAAAAGTAGCACCTGGACTACTTACCGTCATACGCCCGTCATTCTGAGCAGTAGCCCAACTTGCACGAAGAGAAGCATCACGCAACATAGCTTTGCCATTACGGGCATCACGCACACCTGAATTAGCTCTTAGAACAGCATTGACAATAGAATTACGAGCCAAGGTAGCTTTTTGCACCACCGCTGTCCAGTCACTCGTTGGATTTGCCAAAGCTTTTTCAATAGCTGTCACTGCTGCATTTACCTTAGTAATTGCTGAATCAGTGTTTGGTAAACCAGCAGCCTTCGCTAAGTATTCACCCATTTCAGCTGAAAGCTTGGTTAACTTCTTACGATTTTCTTCATTTTTCTTTACAGAAGCTTCTACAGATGACAAGGTTGCAGCTGTCGCACCAACTAAACTTGTTGTATCTGAATTCGTTTTAACAGCGTTTGAGTCAATAGCAGCAGGCTTCAAAATTGATGAATCAATCTTGTCAACCTTTGATTCATTTTGAGTCGATACTTTCTTCTCATCTTGAATTTCAGATACAGTTTTTTCTGAGGAAGCTCCTACAGATGTTGACACGCTACTTGTTTGGCTAGTAGATTGACTCAAACTAGTTGACGTACTAGCGGAATCTGAAGCGCTAGCGCTAGCTGAAGATGATGTGCTAGCTGAGGCACTAACTGACGTACTAGCAGAAGCACTTGCTGAAGTGCTGGCTGAAGTACTGGCTGACGAGCTCTTAGACACAGATTCTGAAATCGAAGCGCTTTCACTCATAGAAGTAGACAAGCTAGCAGAATTTTCCGAGTTACTTAGAGATGTTGTCCCCAAAACTGCTGTATCATTTGTAACCAAGAGGTCTGGATTTTCCAGTGTTTTTTCCACGGCTACTGTTTCATTTGCAAATACTTTTGTTTGAGTAGCAACACTACCACCTAAAACTGCCCCTGTGGCGGCAAGTCCCTTGATAATATCCAGACCTGTAATAGAAGTATTCACTTTATCCTCTACTACTTCAGTCATGACTTGAGTCGTATCTACACCACCCCGCAAGACCTTGAATAAACCAAAAAGAGAGGTTGAAGCTCTCAACCAATGTTTACCCGATTTAATTAACTTATAACGTGTCACACGGTCTGTCTCTCTATAACGACCATTCTGACGTCTAAAAAACATATTTTACTCCTTATCATCCACACCAAAGTACACACTATGGTCCATTTAATCATACATTTAAAGTATACTTTAAATGCAAACGCTTGTCAATTATTTTAATATATTTTTTCATATGATATGATACTTCAAACCTTTTTATATATACTTATCCTAAGACAATATTTAATATATATAATTTTGAATATACTCAAAAATCTATTGCATTAGTTAATGCAAACATACACGATTAATACTAAAAAATACAAAAACATAAATAATTTAATTTCTATTTCTCAAAACAAAAAACTCATGAATGAATAACATCCATGAACTATGACGAGTTAGTGAGGTCCGTAGCTCGGGCAATTTCTAACTGTTACGACAAAAAAAGCCCACGAATCGATGCCATTCGTGAACTTTGACTAGTGAAGTGTTTAACCAAGTTACATATAGATTTAGCATTAGTTACTTAAATTGTTATACGATCAAATAAATTTACTGAGCTACGACAAGGAGTTTGGCAAATCAATTCTATTTGCCAGACGTAGTCAGTAAGTCAGTTAGCTAGACTACTTCCTACCAGTTACGACGAAAAATCCACGAATCGATACCATTCGTGGATTTTTCCTAGTGAAGCGTTTAGGTAAGCCGCTATAGCGGTTACCTATTATTAGATTACGACACTGAGTTTTACGAAGCGACAATATTCGTAAAACTTTACTAGTAGAGCGCTCAGCCAAGTTCCATAGAAACTTGGCGTTAGTTACTTAGATTGTTACACAATCAAATACATTTACTGAACTACGACACGAAGTTTGGCAAATCGATTTCATTTGCCAAACGTAGTTAGTAAGGCAGTTAGCTAGTTCGCCAAATAGCGACTAGCGTCCAACAATTAGGAACTTTAGTTCCAATTGTTGGTACTGAGTTACATCTTCTCTTCTAGTTCAACATCTGGATACTTATCCGCAAACCAGCGGAGGGCAAAGTCATTTTCAAAGAGGAAGACTGGTTGGTCAAAACGGTCTTTAGCCAAGATATTTCGACTTGATGACATTCGTTCATCCAAGTCCTCAGGCTTGATCCAACGAACGGTCTTTTTACCCATTGGGCTCATGACTACTTCCGCATTGTACTCGCCTTCCATGCGGTGTTTAAAGACTTCAAACTGGAGTTGACCAACAGCTCCCAGCATGTACTCGCCTGTTTGGTAATTCTTATAAAGCTGAATAGCACCTTCTTGCACCAGTTGCTCAATCCCCTTGTGGAAGGATTTCTGCTTCATGACATTCTTAGCAGAAACTTTCATGAAAATTTCAGGAGTAAAGGTTGGCAACGGTTCAAACTCAAACTTGTTTTTTCCAACTGTCAAGGTATCCCCAACCTGATAAGTTCCTGTATCGTAAACCCCGATGATATCTCCTGCCACGGCATTGGTCACATTCTCACGACTTTCCGCCATAAACTGAGTAACATTCGAAAGTTTAGCACCCTTACCAGTACGAGGCAAGTTGACACTCATACCACGTTCAAATTCACCCGATACGATACGTACAAAGGCAATACGGTCACGGTGTCGAGGGTCCATGTTGGCTTGGATTTTAAAGACAAATCCTGAGAAGTCCTTATCATAAGGATCCACAATTTCACCATCTGTTTTCTTGTGTCCATGTGGTTCTGGAGCAAACTTAAGGAAAGTCTCAAGGAATGTCTGTACACCAAAGTTTGTCAAAGCTGAACCGAAGAAGACTGGCGTCAATTCTCCAGCAAGGATAGCTTCCTCCGAAAACTCATTCCCAGCTTCGTTTAAAAGGTCAATGTCATCCTTGACTTGTTCGTAGAAAGGATTGGTGCCAAAAAGCTCGTCCCCATCTTCTAGACTAGCGAAACGTTCATCCCCCTTGTAAAGTTCCAAGCGTTGGTTATAGAGGTCATAGAGCCCCTCAAAAGCTTTCCCCATCCCGATTGGCCAGTTCATCGGGTAACTAGCAATGCCCAAGACTTCTTCCAATTCTTGCAAGAGATCCAGCGGCTCACGACCGTCACGGTCCAGCTTGTTCATAAAGGTGAAGACTGGAATACCACGGTGTTTGACAACTTCAAACAATTTCTTTGTTTGCGCCTCGATACCCTTGGCAGAGTCCACAACCATGACCGCAGCATCCACCGCCATCAAGGTACGATAGGTATCTTCTGAAAAGTCCTCATGCCCTGGGGTGTCGAGGATATTCACACGCTTGCCATCGTAGTCAAATTGCATAACAGATGAGGTCACCGAAATCCCGCGTTGCTTCTCGATATCCATCCAGTCAGACTTGGCAAAAGTTCCTGTTTTCTTCCCTTTTACCGTACCGGCCTCACGAATTTCTCCCCCAAAGTAGAGCAACTGCTCAGTGATGGTCGTTTTACCCGCGTCCGGGTGGGAGATGATAGCAAAGGTACGACGTTTCTTAATTTCTTCTTGAATATTCATAAGTTCTCTTTCTTTTAAATCTATTTTTATCTGTTTTAATAGCTAAGAATGATTTTTACATTGGATTTTACCATTCCTTTCAACACTCCATTATATCGGATTTTAGCATTTTTTTCAATTTCTATTTTATATCAGACACTGCTAAAGTAGGACAATTCCACTTGCAATTTTTAAAATAAATGTTACAATGAATATAGAAAAAGGTGTTGCGTCAACAACACCCTACAGAGCCGTTTAAGACGGTGGCTGTAATTATATAACTAAAAAATAGCTCGTTAACTCGCCAAAGTTAGGACGGCTATTTTTTTGTCTCTTTTACCAATTCAAGGATGAACTTCAGGAGCGTGATAACAAAGTTACCAGCTACAAACATGAGCGTCAAAGCCTCAAAGGGTGACAAATCTGGTTACTCCTTTCTACTAAGATTTTACGGATTCTGCACATAAGCATCACCATCCTTTCGATTTCGTAACCACCGTCTTCACTTCTCTGTTATACCATTGTATCATATAATTTCCCCTTTGAAATCCTCTTTTCAAATTAATCATCATTAAAACACATTCTCTAGCCTCCACCTACCTTTTTTCAGCTTTACCTCCCTTATTTATAGGAAAATATGGTAAAATAGAACAGACTAAAAATCATCATTTCACGAAAGGATGCAAGATGAAAATTACGCAAGAAGAGGTAACACACGTTGCCAATCTTTCCAAATTAAGATTCTCTGAAGAAGAAACTGCTGCATTTGCGACTACCTTGTCTAAAATTGTTGACATGGTTGAGTTGCTGGGCGAAGTTGACACAACTGGTGTCGCACCTACTACGACTATGGCTGACCGTAAAACCGTACTCCGCCCTGATGTGGCCGAAGAAGGAACAGACCGCGATCGCCTGTTTAAAAACGTACCTGAAAAAGACAATTACTATATCAAGGTACCAGCTATCCTAGATGATGGAGGAGATGCCTAATGACTTTCAACAATAAAACCATTGAAGACTTGCACAATCTCCTTGTTTCTAAGGAAATTTCTGCAACAGAATTAACCCAAGCTACGCTTGAAGATATCAAGTCTCGCGAGACAGCTATCAACGCTTTTGTTACCATCGCTGAAGAGCAGGCTCTTGCTCAAGCCAAAGCCATTGATGAAGCTGGAATTGACGCTGATAATGTGCTTTCAGGAATTCCACTTGCAGTTAAAGATAATATCTCTACAGATGGTATTCTCACAACTGCAGCCTCAAAAATGCTCTACAACTATGAGCCGATCTTTGATGCGACAGCTGTTTCAAATGCCAAATCAAAAGGCATGATTGTCGTTGGAAAGACCAACATGGACGAATTTGCCATGGGTGGATCAGGTGAGACTTCTCACTATGGTGCCACTAAAAACGCTTGGGACCACAGCAAGGTTCCTGGTGGTTCATCAAGTGGTTCTGCTGCAGCTGTAGCTTCAGGACAAGTCCGCTTGTCACTTGGTTCTGATACTGGTGGTTCTATCCGCCAACCTGCTGCCTTCAACGGGATCGTTGGTCTCAAACCAACCTACGGAACGGTTTCTCGTTTCGGTCTCATTGCCTTCGGTAGCTCATTAGACCAGATTGGGCCTTTTGCGCCAACTGTTAAGGAAAATGCTCTCTTGCTCAACGCTATTGCCAGCGAAGACGCTAAAGACTCTACTTCTGCTCCTGTCCGCATCGCCGACTTTACTTCAAAAATCGGCCAAGACATCAAGGGAATGAAAATTGCTTTGCCTAAAGAATACCTAGGTGAAGGAATTGACCCAGAGGTTAAGGAAACTATTCTGAATGCAGCCAAACACTTTGAAAAATTGGGCGCTATCGTTGAAGAAGTCAGCCTTCCTCACTCTAAATACGGTGTTGCCGTTTACTACATCATCGCTTCATCTGAAGCTTCATCAAACTTGCAACGCTTTGACGGTATCCGTTACGGCTACCGCGCAGAAGATGCAACCAACCTTGATGAAATCTATGTAAACAGCCGTAGCCAAGGTTTCGGTGAAGAAGTGAAACGCCGTATCATGCTAGGTACTTTCAGTCTTTCATCAGGTTACTACGATGCCTACTACAAGAAAGCTGGGCAAGTTCGTACCCTCATCATCCAAGATTTTGAAAAAGTATTTGCAGATTATGATCTAATCCTTGGTCCAACTGCTCCTAGTGTTGCTTATGACTTGGACTCACTCAACCATGACCCAGTTGCCATGTACTTGGCTGATCTCTTAACAATCCCAGTCAACTTGGCTGGTCTTCCAGGGATTTCGATTCCTGCTGGATTCTCTCAAGGTCTACCTGTCGGACTCCAATTGATTGGTCCTAAGTACTCTGAGGAAACCATTTACCAAGCTGCTGCTGCTTTTGAGGCGACAACAGACTACCACAAACAACAACCCGTGATTTTTGGAGGTGACAACTAATGAACTTTGAAACAGTCATCGGACTTGAAGTCCACGTAGAGCTCAACACCAATTCAAAAATCTTCTCACCTACTTCTGCCCACTTTGGAAATGACCAAAATGCCAACACCAACGTGATTGACTGGTCCTTCCCAGGAGTTCTGCCAGTTCTCAATAAAGGTGTTGTCGATGCCGGTATCAAGGCTGCTCTTGCCCTCAACATGGACATCCACAAAAAGATGCACTTTGACCGCAAGAACTACTTCTATCCTGATAATCCAAAGGCCTACCAAATTTCTCAATTTGATGAACCAATCGGCTACAACGGCTGGATTGAAGTGGAACTAGAAGATGGTACGACTAAGAAAATCGGTATCGAACGTGCTCACCTAGAGGAAGACGCTGGTAAAAACACCCACGGTACAGATGGCTACTCTTATGTTGACCTCAACCGCCAAGGGGTGCCCTTGATTGAGATTGTATCTGAAGCAGATATGCGTTCACCTGAAGAAGCCTATGCTTATCTAACAGCCCTCAAGGAAGTCATCCAGTACGCTGGCATTTCTGACGTCAAGATGGAGGAAGGTTCGATGCGTGTGGATGCCAACATCTCCCTTCGTCCTTATGGTCAAGAGAAATTCGGTACCAAGACAGAGTTGAAGAACCTCAACTCCTTCTCAAATGTTCGCAAAGGTCTTGAATACGAAGTGCAACGTCAGGCTGAAATCCTTCGCTCAGGTGGTCAAATTCGCCAAGAAACACGCCGTTACGATGAAGCCAACAAAGCAACCATCCTCATGCGTGTCAAAGAAGGTGCTGCAGACTACCGCTACTTCCCAGAACCTGACCTACCTCTCTTTGAAATCTCAGACGAGTGGATCGAGGAAATGCGGACAGAGTTGCCAGAGTTTCCAAAAGAACGCCGTGCACGCTACGTCTCTGACCTTGGCTTGTCAGACTACGATGCCAGCCAGTTGACCGCAAACAAAGTCACTTCTGATTTCTTTGAAAAAGCTGTTGCCCTCGGTGGCGATGCTAAGCAAGTCTCAAACTGGCTCCAAGGTGAGGTTGCTCAGTTCTTGAACGCTGAAGGCAAGACACTCGAACAAATCGAACTAACACCAGAAAACTTGGTTGAAATGATTGCCATCATCGAAGACGGCACGATCTCTTCTAAGATTGCCAAGAAAGTCTTTGTCCACCTGGCTAAAAATGGTGGTGGTGCGCGTGAATACGTGGAAAAAGCAGGTATGGTCCAAATCTCAGATCCAGCTGTCTTGATTCCAATTATCCACCAAGTCTTTGCCGATAACGAAGCTGCTGTTGCCGACTTCAAGTCAGGCAAACGCAACGCAGACAAGGCCTTCACAGGCTTCCTGATGAAAGCAACTAAAGGCCAAGCCAACCCACAAGTTGCCCTTAAACTTCTTGCTCAAGAATTAGCCAAGTTGAAAGAAGATTAACACGTAAAAGAAACCAGCCCTGAGGTTGGTTTTTTCACTCCTACCATATCCCAATAACTATTTTGGCTTTATTTCCGGAATATTTTATGGTAAAATGAAGAGTAATAATATTTATTAAAGAGGTAAAAACATGATTGAAGCAAGCAAATTGAAAGCTGGTATGACATTTGAAACTGCAGACGGAAAATTGATCCGCGTTTTGGAAGCTAGCCACCACAAACCAGGTAAAGGGAACACAATCATGCGTATGAAATTGCGTGATGTCCGTACTGGTTCTACTTTTGACACAAGCTACCGTCCAGAAGAAAAATTCGAACAAGCTATTATCGAAACTGTTCCAGCTCAATACTTGTACAAAATGGATGAAACTGCCTACTTCATGAACACTGAAACTTACGACCAATACGAAATCCCAGTCGTAAATGTTGAAAATGAATTGCTTTACATCCTTGAAAACTCTGATGTGAAAATTCAATTCTACGGAACAGAAGTAATCGGTGTAACTGTACCAACTACTGTTGAATTGACAGTCGCTGAAACACAACCATCTATCAAGGGTGCTACTGTTACAGGTTCTGGTAAACCAGCAACTATGGAAACTGGACTTGTTGTCAACGTTCCCGACTTCATCGAAGCTGGACAAAAATTGATCATCAACACTGCAGAAGGAACTTACGTTTCTCGTGCCTAATCTCTAGAAAGAGGTCATTCTATGGGAATTGAAGAACAATTTGGCGAAATCGTTATCGCTCCACGTGTACTTGAAAAAATCATTGCCATCGCAACTGCTAAAGTTGAGGGTGTCCACTCATTTTCAAATAAATCCGTATCTGATACCCTATCAAAATTTTCTCTAGGTCGTGGCGTTTATCTTAAAAATATCGAAGAAGAGCTGACAGCTGATATCTATCTCTATCTTGAGTACGGTGTGAAGGTACCAAAAGTCGCTCTTACTATTCAAAAAGCAGTCAAAGATGCTGTTCGTGATATGGCTGATGTGGAACTTGCTGCTGTCAACATTCATGTTGCAGGAATCGTTCCAGACAAAACACCAAAACCTGAGTTGAAAGATCTATTTAACGAGGACTTCCTCAATGACTAGTCCATTATTAGAATCTAGACGTGAACTTCGTAAATGCGCTTTTCAAGCTCTTATGAGCCTTGAATTCGGCACAGATATGGAGACAGCTTGTCACTTTGCCTACACGCATGATCGTGAAGATGCAGATGTGCAGATCCCTGCCTTTCTTCTGAACTTGGTTTCTGGCGTTCAAGCTCAAAAAGACGAGCTGGATAAACAAATCAACCAGCACCTCAAGTCAGGCTGGACAGTTGAACGATTGACCTTGATCGAAAAAAACTTACTACGCTTGGGAATCTTTGAAATCACATCATTTGATACACCTCAGCTGGTAGCAGTCAATGAAGCTATTGAACTCGCTAAGAATTTTTCAGATCAAAAATCAGCCCGTTTTATCAACGGACTGCTTAGTCAATTTGTAACAGAAGAAAATGAATAATCGAAAAGGTGTTTGGTCTTCCAAGCACTTTTTTACTTTCCCCTCTGCAAAGAGTAATACTCAATGAAAATCAAATTCAAACCGCGTCAACGTCGCCTTGCCGTACTCAAGTACAGCCTGCGGCTAGTTTCCTAGTTTGCTCTTTGATTTTCATTGAGTATAAGAAGCACATAAAAACTAGAACTGGCAGTCAGTTCTAGTTTTTGCGTAATCTGAAGTATTAGTATTTTCTAAATCGTTGGTAACGTTCTTCCAACAACTCTTCTAGCGGTTTTTGTGAAAGTAGATCTAGCTCCGTTTGGAGTTCTTTTTTGACACTCTTAATCAGTTCTTTGCTCGAAAATCCTGCTTCAGAAATCACCTTATCCACCACGGCCATTTCTAACAGTTCATGCGAAGTGATTTTCATCAGTTCTGCCGCTTCCATGGCACGACTGCCATCTTTCCATAGAATAGAAGCAAAACCTTCTGGACTGAGAATGGCATAGATAGAATTTTCCAGCATCCAAACACGGTCTGCGACTGCCAGAGCCAGAGCCCCACCTGAACCACCTTCACCAATAATGATGGCAATTATAGGAACTTTCAGGTCACTCATTTCCATGAGATTGCGAGCAATAGCTTCCCCTTGACCACGTTCTTCCGCTCCGACACCAGGATAAGCACCTGCTGTATTGATAAAGGTCACTACTGGACGGCCAAACTTTTCAGCCTGTTTCATCAACCGTAGGGCCTTGCGGTAACCTTCTGGATGCGGTTGGCCAAAATTCCGTTTTAGGTTATCTTGTAAACTCTTGCCTTTTTGGATACCAACTACTGTTACAGCTTGATCTCCAAGCCAACCAATACCACCAACAACTGCACCATCATCACGAAAAGAACGGTCGCCGTGTAATTGGATAAAGTCATCAAAAATGCCTATCGCAAAGTCCAAGGTTGTCAAGCGACTCTGCTCACGCGCTTCTCTGACTATTTTTGCAATATTCATCTAGGACTCCCTCCATGCAATCTGACTAGACTAGCAATCGTATCTGGCAAGTCTCTTCTTTTAACAATAGCATCCACAAAACCATGTTCCAATAGGAATTCTGCCTTTTGAAACCCCTCAGGCAAGCTTTCACGAACCGTATTTTCAATCACACGACGCCCAGCAAAACCGACCAAGCTCTGTGGTTCAGCCAGAATGATATCCCCTTCCATAGCGAAAGAAGCTGTGACACCACCTGTCGTTGGATCTGTCAAAATGGTCAGGTAAAAGAGACCTGCATTTGAATGGCGTTTAACCGCTGCAGAAATCTTGGCCATCTGCATGAGACTCATGATTCCTTCCTGCATACGTGCTCCACCAGATGCTGTGAAAAGAACAACTGGCAATTTTTCAACAGTCGCATATTCAAATAATCGAGTGATTTTTTCACCTACAACTGTACCCATAGAAGCCATGATAAAGTTGGAATCCATAATCCCAAGAGCCACAGTCTGACCTTTAATAAGAGCTGTTCCTGTGACAACGGCTTCATCCAGACCTGTTTTTTCACGCATAGTTGCTAGTTTCTTTTGATAACCAGGGAAATGCAAGGGATCCTTGCTTTCAATCCCTGTAAACAATTCCTTGAAGGTTCCCATATCAATCGTCAAAACCAAGCGTTCTTGGGCAGAAATACGAAAGGTATAGCTACAGTGCGGACAGATACGCTCACTTCCCAGATCCTTCTGATAGATGGTATGCTTACAACCCGGACACTTAGAAAATAATTCATCTGGAACCTCTGGCTTGGCTTGAGGTTTTTCCCTAACCGAACGATTAGGATTGATTCGAATATATTTATCTTTTTTACTAAATAGAGCCATTGATTCCCCTTTTCGGTTTAAACTCTTAAAGTCATTTTATTCTTTTTCTTGATATTTAGGTAAGAAGGTTTCCATCAAGAAGGAAGTATCATAATCCCCAGCAATGACATTGCGGTCTGAAATGAGGTCAAGCTGGAAATCTGCATTAGTCTGCACCCCCTCTATCTCTAGTTCATAGAGGGCACGTTGCATTTTCATCAAGGCATCAAAACGATTTTCACCGTGAACGATGACTTTGGCAATCATACTGTCATAATAAGGTGGAATGGTATAGCCTGGATAAACTGCTGAATCTACGCGCAAGCCAACACCTCCACTTGGCAGATAGAGATTGGTAATCTTACCTGGACTTGGAGCAAAGTTGAAGGCTGGATTTTCTGCATTGATACGACATTCAATAGCATGACCTCGTAGAACAATATCTTCTTGCTTAACAGACAGAGGTTGACCTGCTGCAATGCGAATTTGTTCCTTAACGATATCCACACCTGAAACAAATTCTGTTACTGGATGCTCTACTTGTACACGAGTATTCATCTCCATAAAATAGAATTTACCGCTAGCTTCATCAAGAAGAAACTCAATGGTCCCTGCATTCTCATAGCCAACAGACTCTGCCGCTCGAACAGCAGCAGCACCGATTTCATGGCGCAACGTTTTTCCGATTGCAATCGAAGGACTTTCTTCCAAAACCTTTTGGTTATTCCGTTGAAGAGAACAATCCCGTTCACCCAAGTGAATCACATGTCCATGCTCATCACCTAGGATTTGAACCTCAATATGGCGAGCTGGATAAATAACCCGCTCTATATACATGGCACCATTGCCATAATTAGCCTTGGCTTCACTTGAAGCAGTATCAAAGGCGGAAACGAGGTCTTCTGGTTTTTCAACCTTACGAATCCCTTTACCACCTCCACCTGCTGAAGCCTTGAGCATAACAGGATAGCCAATTTTTTCAGCAACAATCAAGGCTTCCTCAGAGTTATGCACTTCTCCATCCGAACCTGGAATGACAGGCACGCCTGCTTTGATCATCTGAGCGCGCGCATTAATCTTATCCCCCATCATATCCATGACATGACCAGATGGGCCGATAAACTTGATACCAACTTCTTCACACATGGTAGCAAATTTGGAATTTTCACTGAGAAATCCAAAACCTGGGTGAATAGCTTCTGCCTCAGTCAAGACTGCAGCTGATAGAACCGCATTAATATTAAGATAAGACTCCGTTGGCTTACCAGGGCCAATACAAACTGCTTCATCTGCCAAAAGCGTATGAAGAGCTTCCTTATCAGCAGTTGAATAAACCGCCACCGTTGCAATGCCCAATTCACGCGCCGCACGGATAATACGAACCGCAATTTCACCACGATTGGCAATTAAAATTTTTCGAAACATGGAGAACCTCCTTAGTTCCCTATTGCAAAGGTAAGAGTACCACTAGCTGCAATCTTGCCATCCACTTCAGCCTTTGCTTCAACCACGGCAATGGTACCGCGACGTTTTACAAACGTTGCCGTCATAACTAATTGATCACCTGGTACAACTTGCTTCTTGAATTTAACCTTGTCCATACCAGCGTAAAAGACCAGTTTTCCTTTATTTTCAGGTTTTGACAACTCCAAGACACCAGCTGTTTGCGCCAATGCTTCCATGATCAGAACACCTGGCATGACAGGGTATTGAGGAAAATGACCGTTGAAGAAGGGCTCGTTAATGGTCACATTTTTGATAGCAACAATGGTATCCTCGCTCACTTCCAAGACACGGTCTACTAGGAGCATAGGATAACGGTGGGGAAGAGCTTCTTTGATTCCTTGAATATCAATCATTTGATACGTACCAATCCTTTACCAAACTCAACCATTTCTTCGTTAGAAACAAGAATTTCCGTTACCACACCATCCTTAGGAGCTGGGATTTCATTCATGACTTTCATGGCTTCGATAATTACCAATGTTTGACCTTTTTTAACACTATCACCAACTGTTACAAAGGCAGGTTTATCTGGACCAGCAGCCAAGTAAGCCACCCCAACAAGTGGACTCTCTACAACATCTCCCTCAGCAGCCACACTTGTTTCAGCTGGCGTCGAAGTCTCTTCCACTACAGTCTCTGCTGGAGCAGATGTAGGAGCTACTGGACTTGGTGTTGCTAGAACGGGTGCTGGAGCAACTTGAGGTGCAACTTGAGATACAAGTCTAGCTTCATTCTTGCTAAACTCCAACTCATCCGTCCCATTCTTATAAGAAAACTCTCTCAAACTTGACTGGTCAAATTGAGCCATCAAGTCTTTAATATCGTTTAAATTCATACTTATTTATTCTCCCAACGTTTGAAAGCAAGAACTGCATTGTGGCCACCAAAACCGAAAGTATTTGAAATGGCGTATGGAATTTCTTTCTCCAAGCCTTGTCCATAAACGACATTGGCTTCGATATAATCTGATACTTCACTTGTTCCAGCTGTCATTGGTACAAAGTTATGACGCATAGCCTCGATTGTTACGATAGCTTCTACTGCACCTGCAGCCCCCAGCAAATGTCCTGTGAAAGATTTGGTTGATGATACAGGTACTTCCTTACCAAGAACAGCTACGATCGCACCACTTTCTCCTTTTTCATTAGCAGGAGTTGATGTTCCGTGAGCATTGACATAGGCTACTTGTTCTGGGGAAATCTCAGCTTCTTCCAAGGCTAATTTGATGGCCTTGATAGCTCCCTTACCTTCTGGATGAGGAGAAGTCATGTGGTAGGCATCACAGGTGTGTCCATAACCAACTACTTCAGCAAGTATCGTTGCCCCACGTTTTTCAGCGTGTTCAAGACTTTCCAGAACCAACATCCCAGAACCCTCACCCATGACAAAACCATTGCGATCCTTATCAAATGGGATAGAAGCACGAGTTGGATCCTCTGTAGTAGAGAGAGCTGTCAGTGCTTGGAAACCAGCGATAGCAAAAGGTGTAATAGAAGCTTCTGAACCACCTACCAACATAACATCTTGGAAACCAAATTTAATTGAGCGGAAGGCATCCCCAATCGCGTCATTTGATGAAGCGCAGGCAGTATTGATGGATTTACAAACACCGTTTGCTCCAAAACGCATAGCGACATTTCCTGAAGCCATATTTGGCAAGGCTTTTGGAAGGGTCAATGGTTTCACACGTTTTGGTCCTTTGTCATTTAGGCGAATCACTTGATCTTCAATTTCTTTGATTCCACCAATACCTGAGGCAACAATAACACCAAAACGATCTTTATCAAGGGCCTCTACATCAAGACCTGCATGATTAACAGCTTCTTGAGCCGCATACAAGGCATATAAAGAATAGTTATCAAAACGATTGGTATCTTTCTTAACAAAGTATTTATCAAAAGGAAAATCTTGGATTTCTGCTGCATTATGCACATCAAAGTCACTATGATCAAATTTTGTTATTTGACCAATTCCGATTTTTCCAGTTGTCAAACTATTCCAAAATTCTTCTGGTGTATTTCCGATTGGAGATGTTACCCCATAACCTGTTACTACTACGCGATTTAGTTTCATCTTTTTCACCTCTAGCTTCTGCTACATACTTAAGCCACCATCAATGGCAACCACTTGACCAGTTAGATAATCTTGGCCTGCTAAAAATACTGTTAAATCTGCAACCTGCTCTGCCTGTCCAAATTCTTTCATAGGAATTTGAGCCAGCATGGCATCTTTTACCTTGTCTGATAGAACAGATGTCATATCGGACTCAATCATTCCAGGTGCAATAGCATTAACCCTGATATTGCGATTGGCCACTTCACGCGCCACAGACTTGGTAAAACCAATCAAACCAGCCTTAGAAGCTGCATAGTTAGCTTGACCGATATTTCCCATCAAACCAACTACACTAGACATATTAATGATAGCACCTTCTCTGGCTTTCATCATCGGTTTCAAGACTGATTGTGTCATGTTAAAGGCACCAGTCAGGTTCACCTTGAGCACTTTTTCAAAATCCGCTTCTGTCATCTTGAGCATCAGGGTATCTTGGGTAATCCCTGCATTGTTGACCAAAACATCTACTGAACCCAGCTCTACAATAGCTTGATCAACCATACGCTTAGCGTCTGCAAAATCTGATACATCTCCTGAAATAGGAACCACCTTGACACCATAGTTTGAAAACTCAGCGAGTAATTCTTCTGAGATTGCCCCACGACTGTTTAAAACAATATTGGCTCCTTCCTGAGCAAACTTGTGGGCGATGGCAAGACCAATCCCACGACTCGAACCTGTAATAAAGATATTTTTATTTTTTAGTTGCATTCTTTTCTCCTGTTTCCTCCTGTATTTATGGGAGAAGGGATTACTCGTTTTCTAGCAAGGTTTCCAAACTCGCCTGATCTTCAACATTGGCTAGTTTAGCCGTCTTATCAATCTTTTTAACAAATCCTGACAAAACTTTCCCCGGTCCAATCTCAATAAAGTTGGTTACGCCTGCTTCTTGCATAACTGCAATGCTTTCATAGAAACGAACTGGTTCCTTAACCTGACGCGTCAAGAGTTGAGCAATGTCTTCTTTTGGCATGACTCTTGCTTCTGTATTGCCGACTAAGGGACAAGTGAAATCTGAAAAGTTTACCTGAGCTAGTGTTTCAGCCAGTTTCTGGCTAGCAGGCTCAAGGAGAGCGGTATGAAAAGGTCCTGAAACCTTGAGAGGAATCAAGCGTTTGGCACCTGCTTCTTGCAAGAGTTCAACAGCTCGGTCAACTGCAACCACTTCTCCACCAATCACGATTTGTGCAGGTGTATTATAGTTGGCTGGGGTAACTACGCCAAGTTCAGAAGCTTTTTGACAGGCTTCCTCAATAACCTCTACTGGTGTATTGAGAACTGCCACCATCTTGCCAGAGCCAGCAGGAGCCGCTTCTTCCATATAGGCTCCACGCTTAGCAACCAAGGCTACCGCATCTTCAAAATCCAAGGCGCCGCTAGCCACCAAGGCAGAGTATTCTCCAAGGGACAAACCAGCAACCATATCAGGCTGATAGCCCTTTTCTTGCAATAAACGATAGATAGCAACTGAAGTTGCTAGAATGGCTGGTTGCGTATAACGGGTCTGATTGAGTTTTTCTTCTTCCGTATCGATAAGATGACGCAAATCATAACCGAGTACCTGACTCGCTTGAACAATCGTTTCTTTGACAATCGGATACTGATCATAGAGTTCCCGTCCCATACCTAGATACTGGGCACCTTGACCAGCAAATAAAAAGGCTGTTTTAGTCATTTCTTACAACTCCTGCCCAACGAGAGGCTTCTTCTTGAATTTTCTTAGCTGCTCCGTAATACAAATCTTTTAGGATTTCTTCAACGCTTTCTTCTTTGGAAACAAGGCCTGCGATTTGACCTGCCATAACAGAACCACCATCCACATCTCCGTGAACAACCGCTTTGGCTAGAGCACCCGCTCCCATTTGTTCAAAAATTTCCAAATCAGGATTTTCTTGTTTAAAGGCATCTTTTTCAGCCTGTTCAAAATCACGAGTCAACTGATTTTTAATCGCACGAACAGCGTGTCCAAAGTGTTGAGCTGAAATCGTAGTATCAATATCTCGAGCTTTTAAAATTTTCGCCTTATAATTTGGATGGGCATTAGACTCTTTTGCAACGACAAAACGAGTTCCAACCTGAATAGCCTCTGCACCTAGCATAAAGCCAGCTGCAGCACCTTCACCATCCGCAATCCCTCCTGCAGCAATAACAGGAATAGATACAGCAGCAGCAACCTGACGCACCAAGGTCATGGTTGTTAATTTCCCAATATGTCCCCCAGCTTCCATTCCTTCTGCAATGACAGCGTCCGCACCGATTTTTTCCATGCGTTTAGCTAAAGCAACACTTGGTACAACAGGAATAACTGTAATACCAGCTTCATGGAAACGTTCCATGTATTTACTTGGATTTCCTGCGCCTGTTGTCACTACCTTAACACCTTCCTCGATAACGAGGTCTACAATATCTTCCACAAAGGGAGACAAAAGCATGATGTTGACACCGAAGGGTTTATCAGTCAATGATTTGATTTTATCAATATTTGCCTTGACAACTTCTTTAGGGGCATTTCCCCCACCGATAATCCCTAGCCCTCCAGCCTTAGAAACAGCTCCTGCCAAATCACCATCAGCAACCCAAGCCATTCCTCCTTGAAAGATAGGATAATCAATGTTCAATAATTCTGTAATACGCGTTTTCATAGTGCCTCCATCGTTTCTTGCTTACGTAATAGTTCGATATCGTCATAATTTGACAATCAAACTATTGCCTAAACAAGAGGGAGCGGGTTTCCCTACTCCTTCTATCTATATTCTGTTTATTTTGTTTGCTCTTCAACGTAGGCAACCAAGTCACCAACTGTTTTCAAGTCATCTTCTGCTTCGATTTGGATATCAAAAGCATCTTCGATTTCTGAGATTACTTGGAACAAGTCCAATGAATCTGCGTCCAAGTCATCAAAAGTTGATTCAAGTGTTACTTCTGATGCGTCTTTTCCAAGTTCTTCAACGATAATTTCTTGTACTTTTTCAAATACTGCCATAATAGGACTCCTTTAAAATAAATAGTTTTTTATAACAATGTGTTCACCACATGATTACCTAAATTGTAAGAATGAGTGTGCCCCAGGTCAAGCCTCCACCGAAGCCTGATAGCAGAACAGTCTGACTACCATCTAAACGGATGAGACCTTGTTCCACACATTCTGAAAGTAAAATCGGGATACTTGCTGCACTGGTATTGCCATATTCCATCATATTGGCTGGAAGTTTGTCTCGGTCGACACCGATTTTTCTAGCCATCTTATCCAAAATACGGTCATTAGCCTGATGAAGTAGCAGATAATCCAAGTCTGTCGCCTCTACAGGAGATTCTTCAATAGTCTGGTTAATAGATTTGGCTACATCCCGAATGGCAAAATCAAAGACTGCGCGTCCATCCATCTTCAAAAATGAATCTGCATTTTCTTGATCTGAAAATGGAGAATGTAGGCCTGAATGTCCATACGTCAGACACTCGCTGCGACTTCCATCGCTATTGAGACTCTCAGCTAAGAAATACTCTTGCTCGCTAGCTTCTAGCAAAACACCACCAGCACCATCTCCAAATAAAACAGCTGTTGATCGGTCTGACCAATCGACTGCCTTAGAGAGAGTTTCACTACCAATCACCAAGCCTTTTTGAAAGCGACCAGAAGCGATAAACTTTTCAGCTGTTGACAAGGCAAATACAAATCCACTGCAAGCAGCTGTTAGATCAAAAGCAAAGGCCTTATTAGCACCAATATTAGCTTGGATACGAGCAGCTGTAGAGGGCATCATCGAATCAGGAGTAATGGTAGCTAGGATGATAAAATCCAACTCCTCTCCTGTGATTCCAGCTTTTGCCATCAGTTTCTTAGCAACCTCTGTAGCCAAATCACTAGTAGATTCTGTTCTTGAGATATGCCTTTGTCGTATTCCCGTCCGACTTGAAATCCACTCATCATTGGTATCCATAATCTGAGCCAAATCATGATTTGTAACCACTTGCTCTGGCACATAATGAGCAACCTGGCTTATTTTTGCAAAAGCCATTATCTCAAATCCTCCAAAAATTGATAAAGATTGGTCAAACCTTTGCTCATAACCTCAATTTCTTGCTTACTCATACCATCAATGATTTTTTCAACCATGGCCTTGTGGAAGCGTTTATGTAGCCTATGAACCAAGCGACCTTTCTTTGTCAAATGCAGATGCACCACACGTCGATCATGTTCTGAACGAATGCGTTCAATGTACCCCTTACGTTCGAGATTATTCAAACTAGTCGTAACTGTCCCAAGAGTCACCATCAACTCTTTCGACACTTGACTTGGTGTCACATCTGGGAATTTCCCAATCACATCAATCGTATGCATTTCTTTGATGGAGATATCCTTGAAACGACTACCTCTCAAGCTAACTTCCTCAATAACGAGGACATTGTTAAATATAGACGTTAAATATTCATTAATTCGTTGGTAGTCCAAACTTTCTTTCCCTCCTTCTCAAAAAAACTTTTACAATCAAAACATTTGACAGAAGAATTATATCAAAGTTCAAAGAATGGCGCAAGTATTTTTTTATTTTCCTGTAAATTTAGGTCTTCTTCTCTCCGAATGAGCCCGAACTCCCTCTTTGAAATCCTCTGTTTTAGCTAGTGATTCCTGTAGATGCAGTTCTAAAACAGCATAATCTTGCCAATCTTTAAATTGGCTCTCCCAAACCAACTTCTTGATGGCTGCATAGGAATTGCTTGAACCACGTCTTAATTTTTTAAGAAGCTGTTCTCTGGTTTTTTCTAACTTGTCAGCTTCAGAAATACGGTAAACCACACCCCACTCCAGAGCTTTTTCTGCTGTCAAAGCCTCTCCTGTCATGGCTAGTTGAGTAGCACGCGTCACACCAATACTTCGGCTCAAGAGATGAATTCCTCCTGCATCTGGAGCCAAACCAACTCCGACAAAGGCTTGGATAAATTTAGCCTTATCGGTCGCTAAACAGAAATCTGCGGCAACAGCCATATTCGCTGCAGCACCTGCAACAGCCCCATCAACCTCCATCAAAACAGGCTTTGCAATTTGCTTGATTTTATAAGAAATAGCATTGACTAGTTCTGCAATTTTCGTCAATGATGGAATATCATCCTCATCCACTGCCCGCTTCATCTCTACTAAATCTCCTCCAACTGAGAAGACTTTGCCATTCGCATTGATCAAGATAAAATGCACAGCTGAATCCTCTTCCGCCAGAGTCAAGGCTTCTAAAATCTCCTCACACATAGGAATATGGAAACCATTAGCGACATCAGGACGGTTTAAAGTAATAATTGCCAAATCCTCTTCAATCTGATAAATAATATGTTCCATCTGGACTCCTTTTTTATTTTTATAAGCAAGTTAAGTTATTTTATTATCAAAGTATATCTTTTTTATTCTAAAAAAGCAAGAATAAGAATGTAATAAGTGTCTCAGCCGATTTTAGATTCCTTATCTTTCCCTGTAAAATGGATTATTTTCTTCATTTGAAAAAAGGCTTTCTTTCTGCTATAATCGTATAAAATACTTACTTTAGGAGTCCTTATGAAGGTTGTTAAATTTGGAGGTAGTTCTCTTGCCTCTGCTAGTCAGTTAGAAAAAGTTTTAAACATTGTCAAAAGTGATTCAGAGCGTCGTTTTGTGGTCGTTTCTGCGCCCGGTAAACGCAATGCTGAAGATACTAAGGTTACGGATGCCTTGATTAAATACTACCGCGACTATGTTGCTGGTAACGATATTAGCAAAAGTCAGAACTGGATTATTGAACGCTATGCCGCTATGGTTAGTGAATTGGAACTGAAACCAGCTGTTCTAGAAAAAATTTCAAAAAGTATTCGGGCCTTGGCAACTCTTCCTATCGAAGAAAACGAATTTCTCTACGATACTTTCCTAGCAGCGGGTGAAAACAACAATGCCAAATTGATTGCTGCCTATTTTAACCAAAACGGTATAGATGCACGCTATGTTCACCCTAGAGAAGCTGGGATTGTGGTAACAAGTGAGCCGGGCAACGCTCGCATCGTGCCATCAAGTTATGACAAGATTGAAGAATTGACAAATGCAAATGAAGTCCTTGTCATTCCTGGTTTCTTTGGAGTTACTAAGGAAAATCAAATCTGTACCTTCTCACGTGGAGGCTCAGACATTACAGGTTCTATCATTGCTGCAGGGGTTAAAGCCGACCTCTATGAAAACTTTACGGATGTTGATGGTATCTTTGCAGCTCACCCAGGAATTATCCACCAACCACACTCGATTCCTGAGTTGACCTACCGTGAAATGCGTGAGTTGGCTTATGCAGGATTCTCAGTTCTTCATGACGAAGCTCTTCTTCCTGCCTACCGAGGAAAAATTCCTCTGGTTATCAAGAATACCAACAATCCTGACCATCCAGGTACTCGTATCGTTCTAAAACACAGTAGTGATGAATTTCCAGTTGTAGGAATTGCCGGTGATTCTGACTTTGTCAGCATCAACATGTCGAAATACCTCATGAACCGCGAGATTGGATTTGGTCGCAAGGTTCTTCAAATCCTTGAAGACCTCAACATCGGTTGGGAACATATGCCAACTGGTATCGACGATCTTTCAATCATTCTTCGTTCTCGTGAACTAACTCCTATCAAGGAAGAAGAAATCCTGCGTCAATTGGTTCAAAAAGCTGAAGTAGACCATGCAGAAATCGAACATGACCTTTCAATCATTATGATTGTTGGAGAAAAAATGAAGAGTCATATCGGAGTAACTGCTACTGCTACACGTGCTCTATCTGAAAATAAGATTAATATCCAGATGATGTCTCAAGGTTCTAGTGAAGTTTCTATTATGTTTGTTGTCAATAAAGATCAAGAAAAAGCAGCAATTAAAGCCCTCTACAATGCCTTTTTCGGTGAAAGTAAGGAAGACTAATCATGGCCCAATCTCTTAACAAAACAGTGCTTCTCAATACGACAGGAACTTCCTACCTCTCTATAGCTGGAAAAGTTGGGAAATTTCTGGTCGGAGATCAGGCTCTGGAATTTTACCCAGATGTCAATGTCGAACAATTTATCCAGATTCCTTGGGACCATATCAACCAGATTGGGGCCAATGTCACTGGTCGCAAAATCAGTCGCCACTTCGAAGTCTTTACAGACAGAGGAAAATTCCTCTTTGCTTCAAAAGACTCAGGTGCCATTCTCAAAATTGCTCGCGAAAAACTGGGTAACGACAAGGTTGTCAAACTTCCTACCCTAATTCAGACCATTGGTCAAAAATTTAAAAATCTATTTGCAAAAAAGTAAAAACTTTAGTATAATCATAGCAACGGATAAGTAGGTTATCTTCTTCTTTCAGAAAGTCTGCGGGTGCTGCGAGCAGATAGGAGGGATAGGTGAAATTCTACCGTTAATAACAATTGCATACACAATCAAGTGCACACCTGTGAAGTTGGATGGAACCGTGGCCCTGCCACTCCAACGCTTTGTCAGGTGTGCTTTTTTCATAAAGGAGTTCTTATGTTAGATATCAAACGCATTCGTACAGACTTTGATGCTGTCGCAGAAAAATTGGCTACACGTGGTGTAGATGCTGCTGTCTTAAACGAGATGAAAGAAATCGATGCTAAACGTCGTGACATTTTGGTCAAGGTTGAAACTCTCAAAGCAGAACGAAACACAGTTTCTGCTGAAATTGCCCAAGCTAAGCGCAACAAGGAAAATGCAGATGACAAGATTGCTGCCATGCAAAATCTATCTGCTGAGGTTAAAGCCTTGGATGCTGAATTGGCAGAAATCGATGCTAAATTGACAGAATTTACCACGACTCTTCCAAATATCCCAGCTGACAGCGTTCCTGTCGGAGCTGACGAAGATGACAATGTGGAAGTTCGCCGTTGGGGGACTCCACGCGAGTTTGACTTCGAGCCAAAAGCTCACTGGGATCTTGGTGAAGACCTTGGTATCCTTGACTGGGAACGCGGTGGTAAGGTAACAGGAGCTCGCTTCCTCTTCTATAAAGGCCTCGGTGCTCGTTTGGAACGTGCTCTCTACAACTTTATGTTGGATGAGCATGGCAAGGAAGGCTATATTGAAGTCATCACGCCTTACATGGTTAACCACGATTCTATGTTTGGTACTGGTCAATATCCAAAATTCAAGGAAGATACTTTTGAACTCAGCGACAGCAATTACGTCCTTATTCCTACAGCTGAAGTTCCTCTGACAAACTACTACCGTGATGAAATCCTTGATGGTAAAGACCTGCCAATCTACTTCACTGCTATGAGTCCATCATTCCGTTCTGAGGCTGGTTCTGCTGGTCGTGATACTCGTGGCTTGATTCGTTTGCACCAATTCCACAAGGTTGAAATGGTTAAATTTGCCAAACCAGAAGAATCTTACGAAGAATTGGAAAAAATGACAGCCAACGCTGAAAATATCCTTCAAAAACTTAACCTTCCATACCGTGTCGTTGCTCTCTCTACTGGAGATATGGGCTTCTCAGCTGCGAAGACTTACGACTTGGAAGTTTGGATTCCAGCACAAAATACCTACCGTGAAATCTCAAGCTGTTCAAACACAGAAGATTTCCAAGCCCGTCGTGCCCAAATCCGTTACCGTGATGAAGCAGATGGCAAGGTAAAATTGCTCCACACCTTAAACGGTTCTGGACTTGCAGTTGGACGTACAGTGGCTGCTATTCTTGAAAACTACCAAAATGAAGATGGTTCTGTGACCATCCCAGAAGCACTTCGTCCATACATGGGTGGAGCTGAGGTCATCAAACCATAAAAAATAAGGTTTAGCTATTTCTAGCTAGACCTTTTTTCGTAACCAATTCAGATAAGCGCCCAATACAAAGACTAAAATAATTAAACAAATAACAGTTTCAGCCAGTACCAGATAATCCAGAAATGGAAGTTTCAAGATTCCCTGAGCCATCTTGAGCGAGGTAGCTGTGATAATGGTTGGGAAGGTGAGGGCTGAAAAGGCTGGTTGAAAGCCTTGTTTTAAAATGTTGGGCAGACGAGTCAAAACAAAGAAAAAGAAGAATTGGGAAGCCAAGATCATGACAATCAAGAGCCAAGTTGGTAGACTCTCTCCTCCAACTCGAACTAGGGAAGCCAAGAGTAGAGAGAAAGGAGCACAGTAGATCCCTTCTTGTCCAAGCAAGGCTAGTGGGAGTGGTTGTTTCTTTAAATCGCTATAAATAAGGGGATAGAGATAGAAGGTTAGGAGAAAACCAAAACTCAAGGTCGCATAGGCAATTTCGATGATGCCTACAAGAGGATAGGTTAAGGCAGCCACTGCTATCCCCACATAGAGAACCGTCCAGCTTGGAGTCGCATGAACCCTTCGACCCGGATAAGCAAACTTGATGGTGAAACCAGCAATCAAGGCCAAATCCAAAAGAAATGAAAACCACCAGAGCCCTTGCGCTACCAAAGGAAGATGAGGGAAGACGCGAAAAACATAGGTAGATAAAATCATCCCAGCCATGGGAAAGGTCGCCATTCCTGACAAAAGAGGGGGTTTGGTCAATTCTTGCTTTGTTTCTTTCCAATTAAAGAGATGAAGAAGCAGAAAATAGAGCCACAAAACCAAACCTGTCAGACTAAAAAGATGTGACAGAACCGGCAACGTATCTAAAATAAGATTTCCAGCTCCTGCCAAACCTAGCAAACAACCAGAAAATACTAAGGGGAGTTTTTTCATCCTAACCTCCAATAATCATGTTAGTTTCAGTATAGCATAAAAGCGCTTAAATGAGGACTTAAAAAATGAAGTCCGATTATTTCAGACTTCATTTTACTCAGATATGAACTAAGCATAAGGTTGCAATTCTGGATTAATTGGGGTATTAGCTAGATTATTGGCATAGTTACAGAGGCTTGCTAGGCTGACACCAAGAACCACATCCAAGGCATTTTGCTGGGTATAGCCGACTTCTAAAAATTCACTAAGCGCTTCATCGCCTACACGACCCTTGGTATTGATAACTGCCAAGGTAAACTTAGCTAGGGTGTCCAATTTAGGATCTGTTTCAATTGGAGTACGATTGCGAAGGGCTTGAAGAAGATCATCGTTCATCTGGATTTGTTTAATTGAAAAGGCTGTGTGACCTGCGACGCAGAAGGCACAACCATTTGTCACAGCTGCCGTGATTTGCACTACTTCGCGCTCAACAGGTGTCAGGCTGTTGCGACGGTTGATAGCTCCGACAGTACGGTAAGCCTCTAAAGCAGTCGGTGCATTAGCCAAGAGACCGATTAGGTTAGGAATATAGCCATTGTTATCTTTTTCTACTGTTTCAAGAACTTCTTTCACTTCTGCTGGTGCTGATTCTACTGTATGAATTGTAAATGTTGTCATCATAAAACCTCTTTTCATGTTGTTGAAACCTAGTCTATCACAGATTCTATACCGTGTATAATATATATTTTAAATTGCACTGATAGAAATTTTTTATGAAAGCAAAAAATCACACGCGATGTGTGATTCCATTATTTGTCAAAATACTTTTTAGTTTCAGCAATAACGACTGGCGACAAGACTAAGAGGGCAATCAAGTTCGGCAGAGCCATCAAAGCGTTGACAATATCAGCAATAATCCAAACCATATCCAACTCGATAAATCCTCCCAGCAAGACCATGAGCACAAAAATCACACGGTAGAGCCAGATAAAACGAACACCAAAGAGGAACTCGAAACAGCGTTCTCCATAGTAGTTCCAACCTAGAATCGTTGTAAAGGCAAAGAGCACAAGGAAAATGGTCAAGAGGGCAGGCCCAAAGTGTGAAAATACTGTTGAGAAGGCTGACTGAGTCAAAGCCACTCCATTCAAGTCACTATTCCATACTCCAGTTACCAAGATGGTCAAACCAGTCAGAGTACAAATGATGAGGGTATCAATAAAGGTTCCTGTCATAGAAATCAAACCTTGCTCTACTGGTTCATTTGTCTTAGCTGCAGCAGCTGCAATGGGAGCAGAACCTAGACCAGATTCGTTTGAAAAGACACCACGCGCCACACCATTTTGGATAGCCATCCGAATGCTAGCACCAGCAAATCCACCTATCGCAGCAACCGGACTAAAAGCGGATGTCAAGATTAAAGCGATTGTGGCAGGAATTTTCCCAATATTAAAGAAAATAACTGTAAGAGTTCCCAAAATATAGATGATGGCCATAAAAGGAACAACGGTTGTTGAAACCTTAGAGATGGACTTGAGTCCACCAAAGACGGCAATCGCTACAAAGACAGACAAAACGAGAGCCGTGATAGCTGGCGAAATAGTCGTCGTATTTTGGATAGATTCTGTAATCGAGTTGACTTGGGTAAAGGTCCCGATTCCCAATAAAGCTACTAACACACCTGCCAGAGCAAAGAAGATAGCAAGGGGACGCCACTTTTCTCCCATCCCTAGAAGGATATAGTGCATGGGACCTCCTGCAACAGCACCGTTATCGTCTTTAGTCCTGTATTTAATAGCTAGTAGTCCTTCCGCATACTTAGTAGCCATCCCAAAGAAAGCAGCCATCCACATCCAAAAGAGGGCTCCTGGGCCACCGACCTTGATAGCCGTCGCCACCCCGATAATATTTCCCGTACCAACTGTCGCTGCGAGGGCTGTACACAAGGCCGCAAAACTGGATACATCGCCATGCCCCTTGTCCTTAGTAAAAATAAGCTGGAAGGCCTTGGGCAGACGCAAAACCTGCAATAGTCCTAGACGGGCAGTTAGGTAAATACCTGTCCCGACTAAGAGAATCAAGAGGGGCGGGCCCCAAGCAAAAGCATCGATTGATTTAAGCAATTCTAACATTTCCTTCTCCTATCTTTTCAACCCCAAAAGAAAGAGCACATGCAAGATACATGTACTCTGGAATGCTTAGATAAATGCTAAAAAGCGGTCTATCCTAGCTCTGTCCTTTTACCTGAGAGTTTGAGCAGTTGCCTGCCTTGCCCCTTCGGTGCCTTTACGGTCTCTCCAGAGTTCCGTCCATTTACAGTCATGGAAAATCAAACGATTTACCACTTCTATTAAACTTCATTCGGTGTTGGTATTTAATTGATTCTTATTTTACAAAAAATGTTGGCTTTTGTCAATGGATTTTGGGAAAATCTTATTTGACTCTGTAGAAAAAGCTTGAGCATTCCCATGTGCGTGAGGTGCTGTTAATTAAATGAATATGTTTCACTCCTAGTCTACACGATATAAGAACTGTTCTGGTTTATTATGTACTGGAAATGAAGCACGATAGAGAATTCTATCTTTACTAATATCCGAAGCGTCTGATATTAATCCATCCATTGATGTCTCATCAGGTATTCTAACACCTGCTGGTATGAATTGAATAAAGACTCTAAAAGATGGACCTGAATAGCGAGCTCGTAAAAAACCATTTACAAATTCTGATTCTGCAAGGTCAACTTTAAATTTCTCTGGTGCTATCAATCCATCTTTACTAAAGACTAAGTCTTCTCCTCCGTGACCATTACTCCATTTTCCTTCAATACTAGAAAAATCTCCATTTTTTATGGCATTAATATCCATTTTTTTAGAATCAGTTTTGCTGGTTGAAGATGATGTTGCCTCTGTCCCCTTATCTGCACTTGCTCCTCCAGGAAGTTTATCAGAAACTGACTTCCAACTTAAAGTCTCTAGAGAGATGGGTGAACCGACCCCAAGATCTGCTAGTTCTTGAGCCTCTTTAGCCTTTACCAAGGACTGGCCATTCTCACTAAATTGGTAGTGGACATAGATGTGACTCGTTGCTGTACCAGCTCCACGATAGAGCAAAGAATTGTCTGGCAAGATACCGACTGTCATTCTCTCACCAATCTGGTCTAAACGATTTTCTTGATTGGTCAGACGAATCACCTTCCCATTTTTCAAAGTACGGATATCAAGTAAACTCTTTTCGCTACTCTTCATTTCAAGAGCAAGTAAAAGTTCATCGACTCCGTCATTATTCAAATCCGTCTTGTGGTAAACCACATCTGTATAAAAGCCTTGAGAAGACTTTACTTGACTAGCTAGGGGATTGACATCCATACCTGTCGACAAGGTGCCTTTTACTACTTTTTCATAGTCATCTAAAACCTTATTGTAGTAACTGTAATCTATTTCTGGACTTTCTGTAGATGTATCCGATGGTGAATTAGATGTTGTTTCCGCGCTTTTATTCCAAGGTAAATACTGACAGCCTCCTAGAACTAGTGTCAGTAAAAGCGATGTGGCTAATAATAACTTTTTCATATTACTCCTTTATCTAAGAGAAAGGAATCAGCATGTGCCAATTCCTTTCGATATTTTTATTTTATCAAAATGTTACCTATCCGAAAATTATTTTCCATTTCTATTTATTTGTTATAGGTCATTTCTCACAAGCTATAATTCTAGCGAATCCATTTACCTGATGCATCTACACGATAACCATCTGGTGTGCGTTCATTGACAGCCATTTTACCATTTGATTTAAGGTAGTAATCACCCACCCAAGTGTTACGAGCGTAACTGCCTTCTGCAGTCAAGTAGTAGTATGATTTGTAGCTACTATCGTAGACCCACTCACCTTTAGCCATCTTACCATTTGACTTCAAATAGTAGCTGCCTGACCAAGCATTGCGAGCGTAGCTACCTTCTGATGTTAGATAGTAGTATGAACCATAGTTTTTATCGTAAATCCACTCACCTTTAGCCATCTTACCGTTTGATTTAAGGTAGTAATTACCTACCCAAGTATTGCGAGCGTAACTTCCTTCTGCTGTCAAGTAGTAATATGATCCATAGTTTTTATCGTAAATCCATTCACTTTTAGCCATTTTACCATTTGATTTAAGGTAGTAATTACCTGACCAAGCATTTTGAACATAATTTCCATTTACATTGATAAAGTAGTAGCTATTGTAATGAACGTCGAAAACCCATTTGTTAATGACTTTTTGACCATTTTGGTAGTATGAGTTACCTGACCAGCCAGATTGAATTGTAGGTGTTGGTGTTGGTGTCGGTTTCTCTTGTTTTGGTTTCTCCTGTTTTGGTTTTTCTTGTCTTGGTGTTGAAGATACTAGACCTGCAAACTTTTTATCTTTGATTCTAAAGACAGGAGATTCACCTCTGTATTTATGACGAAGTTTTGTCTGAGGATCGATATAAAAGTTAGCTTCATAGGCTTCATATTTATATTCACCGTCAGGAATCAAGTCATATGAATAAGAGTCAAGGCTACTTTTTGTTAAATCATAAGATCTTAATTTAACACTTGCTCCGGTTTCCTCTTGCAAAACCTCTTTTGTTTTAGCATTAACCAGCCTCGTTCTTACAATAATAAAATCTTGATTACTATTATCATTATCAACAAAGTTTGGATTAATACTATCAGTTGAAAATTTGATAGAAACACCATTGTTGTTATCATATCCTACCAAACTTAAATCAACTTTATGATCGACATTCCCAACTGCAATAATACTATCAGCCTGTACCGTTTGTACTGAAAAAGGTAGAACTCCTGCTGTATCTACAAGAGAGACCAAACCTAATGTTGCAGCCGCTAGGCTAGTTACTAAAACTGTTTTTGACTTCATCATCAACAATCTCCTTTAAATTTTTATTGTTTACGGTTACAGTATAGCATGGACTTTACTAGATTTACGAAAAACGAACCTATATTTACCTTTATCATATAATTGCTCTGTTCTCGTCAAAAAAAGGGAACTATATTTACTTTTTTCTAAAAAACACCTTAAAAATTGGTAGAATTATGATAGAATGGAAAAAAGGACTCGAGGAGATTTAGGATGCAAGATGAAAGTGTGTATGGATTAGTCTATAAAGCTATTCGTGAGGAAAGAGGGTTTACCCAGAAGGAAGCTGCTGGAACTACAGTGACTCCACATTTTTTACGTCAGTTTGAGCAAGGGAAATCTCGGATAACCATTCAAAAATTTGAAGAGATTCTATCTAATATTGGTATTGATAAAGAGACCTTTGATAGTCTCAAAACGCAGATGTTTCCAACTGAATTTCATAAATTACAGGCTCAAGTTGCTGATTTGGCCTATAAGCGTGAATTTAAAAAGATCATTAGTTTGATTAATCAACCCATGGAAAATCCTGGGATCGCTGAACACTATGTGATTGCCAATCGTGTAGTCAATAAATTTGCTATTGCAAACATCATCGGCGATTCTTTTCTGACTCCAAAAGATTATCAAGAACTAGAATATATAAAGAACTATCTTAGTGAATTGGACGATTGGAATAAAATTGAGGTGAATATCTTTTCATCTATCCTGCCTCACTTTTCAATCGAATTTTTAGATTACAGGCTCTACCACTTATTAGATACTCTAAAAAAGCAGACTGAATACCATTCAATCCGCACTGCTGACTACTATATTGCCTGCTTAAGAACTGCTATCAAGCATTACTCTGTTAATGGCTATTATGATAAGGCTGAAAATCTAGCGTTGAAGACCCTGGAAGTGATTAATACTTTCCCTCTACTGAGTACCAAGATGACAGAGATGATTAGCATTTCCATGGAACGTGCTAATAATTTTCTCAGACAAGACGATGTCAGAGGTCTAGAACTTTCTAAACATATCTTTGCCAGTCTTGATAACTTTGAAAAAATCTATCCAAATCAACTTCTTACTCGAATGAGAGAGGATTTCTTTGTTACTGTCACACAACTCAATCACACTGGCCAGCCTTTAGACATCTAACCTAGAAAATAAAAAAGCTTGAGGAACAATATATTTCCTCAGGCTTTTCTTATCCTTTAAATGTCACAATAGTCGCACCACTGCCTCCAGCATTTTGTGGGGCATAGCCGAAACTCTTGACATGTTTGTTTCTTTGTAGGTATTTGGTGACACCTTCACGGATGACTCCTGTCCCGATACCATGGATGACATCAACTTGCGCCATATTGTTAAGCAAGGCTTGATCGATAAAGGCATCTAACTCATTCATAGCCTCTTCATAGCGTTTACCTCGAAGATCCAGTCTAGCTTGTGGACCACGACCAGAAGTTCGTTTCACGACATTGACCTGTTTCTTCTTGACTTGCTTTTCTTGCTGGGCTTGAACAAGGTCAAACTCTTTCTCTTCCAAGGTCATCTTAATCAAGCCGACTTGGGCTTCCCAGCGTCCGTCCTTGAGTTGACTGGTCAAGGTACCACGCTGGCCATAACTGAGAACCACGATATCATCTCCCACCTTTGGAGCTCGTTTTTTCTTGGCCTTTTGAAGGACCTTGTTTTTAGACAAGTCCACTTTTTCAGGAGCTAATTTTTTCAGCTTGGCCTTGGCTTCAATGATTTCGTGGGGCTTGAGTTGAGATTTGCTGTGGAGATTTTTAAGAATCTGGTCACTTTCACTGAGGGCCATGTCCACAATCTCAGCAGCCTGTTCACGCGCCTTGTTAAGCTCGGTTTCCTTTTCACGATTGAGCTCGTTATAAAGTTTTTTTAGAGCACGGTTCATCTTGAGATTTTCTTGCTCCACCTCACGGATATTGTCCAATCGTTTACGGCTTTCCATCGTCTGCTCTTCCAGTTGCTCAATGATACGATTAACATCATTGTCCTGATCGACCTGCTGACTGGCATCCCCTACGATAACTTCAGATAGTCCTAAACGTTTAGCGATTTCGAAGGCATTGCTTCGCCCAGGAACACCCTGCATAAAGCGATAGGTCGGGCGAAGAGTTGCTGTATCAAACTCCATGCTGGCATTTTGCACAAAGGCTGTCTCAATACCATAGGCCTTTAGTTCCGGATAGTGAGTCGTCGCCATGGTCTTGACTTGACGCAGGCGAAGGTCCTCTAAAATAGCCATAGCAAGGGCTGCTCCTTCTTGAGGGTCTGTACCAGCCCCCAACTCATCCAAGAGCAAGAGCGAATGTTGATTGACCTTGCCAAGAATATCCACAATATTGGTCATGTGGCTAGAGAAGGTAGACAAGCTCTGCTCAATAGACTGCTCATCTCCAATATCAGCAAAAATTTCTTCAAAGATACCCACACGACTTCCCTTGTCTACTAAAATCGGTAAACCTGACTGGGCCATAACCTGCGTCAATCCCAGAGTTTTGAGCATGATGGTCTTCCCACCTGTATTGGGACCTGTAATAACAATAGCTGTTAAATCTTGGCCAAAATGGACATCATTTGCGACGGCATTTTTGACCAGAGGATGGCAGACATGGAGCAGTTGAATTTCTTGATTTTCTGACAGCTGAGGAACGACTGCTTGCCTTTCTTGAATAAAGCGAACCTTGGCACGAATCAAGTCCAGATGGCCGATAATCCAAGCATCATTAGCAATCTCAGCAGCATGAGGGCGGACACGCTCCGAGATTTCTTGGAGAATGCGAAGCATTTCATAGCGCTCATCTGCTCGCAAACTAGCAATTTCTTCACTCAGTTTGACCACCTCACGGGGTTCGATATAGACGGTATTTCCACTAGCAGAAATATCATGAACGACACCTGCAATCTTATTACGGTAGGTGTTTTTGACTGGTAAAACCTGACGGCCATTTCTGCTGGCAACGATTCCTTCCGTCAACATCTGCGCTTTTTGCTTGAGCAGGTCTTGTAGGACATCGCGCACCTGACTCTCGCTATCATGGATTTTTCGACGGATGCGCGCCAATTCTTCACTGGCAAAATTTTCAATGAAACCTGCATCATTGAAGGCTTGTAGATTTCCTTGTAATTGAGGAAAATCATGTAATTTCTCAAACCAAAGGGCTAATTCTTCCAAGCTGACATTTTCCAGATTGGCATAAAAACTTTGCAGTTCTCGGCTGGCAAGAAGTACGCGCTTCAAGAGGAGGAACTCCTCGATATTGAGATCCGCCCCCATCTCCAAACGCTTGCAGACTCCTGAAATTTCCTTGGTTGAGAGAATAGTGAAATGCGGTTGCTCGACGAAAAGAGCCTGCATTTCCTTCATCTCAGCAAAAGCCTGTTTTATTTTATCTGCTTTGGCAGTCGGAGCCAGCTGTCTCAATTGCTCCAAGCCCTGTTCGGTCAACAAATGAGGTTCAAACAAGGCCTTGACCTTATTGAACTCTAATGTTTCTAATATTTTCTTATTCATCGTTATTTCCTTGTCTTTGAATGTCTAGGTGGGGTAGCTTTTTATATTCTGATAGATTCGAGTCAAATCTGTAAACAAAGGGCTAGGAAAACTCCTGCCCTTTTTATCCGATTAAATTTGTCACCCAGATTTGTTTGAGCCAACTGGTTGTTACTGGTATGCTCTGGATGATGTGTTTTGCGACGATGCTCTTTTCAAGAGGATTTTGTATAGCTGCCATGGGAATGGTCGCCAAGATTGTCAAGGCCATTTGCAAGACAAATAAGGTCACCAACATGGACAAGATCCCTGCTGAAACTTGGAACAACTTGCCACCCAGTTTTTTACTAGGAATCAAGTGTAAGAGGAGACCAAGCAAACGACCGATGCTATAGACAATCCCAAATACAAGCAAGTAGCCAATACCTGCATAAAAGACCTTATCCAACTGAAAGAGTTGATCCGATGGGAAAAAGAAAGTTCCCTGACCTTCCTGCGGATTTGCATAAGGGACCAACAAATGAAATTGCTCTCCAAGCCCCTTGTAAAACTGACCAGCCACAAAAGCAGATGCCATGGCTGAAATCAGGTAATAAACCTGTAAAAGCAGTCCTCTCCGATAGCCGATATAAAATCCCCAAACCAAGACCAATAGAAGAAGGAGTGAAATCATAAGGAATCCTCAATCTTGCTCTGTTCTTGCTTGCAAGTCACAAGCTTGTGACGGAGTTCTTTTAATTCTTGCTCCTTATCATCAAATTCAATCTCACGGCTGAGCTGAGTTGATAAACAGTTGACTGCCAACAAAAGAGCGATGGTTTCATCGTCTGCGCTAGGCATTTGTTCTTTAATTGCTTGGTATTTTTCTGTCGCAACCTTAGCGATTTCCTCCATAAAGAGATTATCATGCTCGCTTGTCAAGGTTAATGATTTTTTCCCGAATGTAAATTTGAATCGATTTAGATTTGCCATAAAATTCACCTCACGATATTATACCAAAATTCGCTAATTTTGTCAGTTTTTACAAATTTACCTGCTTTTATGGTACAATAGAAACTATGGCAAGTATAACACTCACACCAAGTGAAAAGGAGATTCAGGCTTTTCTTGAACACTATCAAACCAGTCTGGCTCCCAGCAAGAATCCCTATATCCGCTACTTTTTGAAACTACCTCAAGCAACGGTTTCTATCTATACTTCTGGAAAGGTCTTGCTTCAAGGAGAAGGAGCTGAGAAATATGCTAGTTTCTTTGGCTATCAAGTTGTAGAGGAAAACAGGGGACAAAATTTCCCTTTAATTGGGACAGATGAGGTTGGAAATGGTTCCTACTTTGGTGGGCTTGCAGTTGTTGCTTCCTTTGTCACACCTGACCAGCATGACTTCTTGCGAAAACTCGGTGTGGGAGATTCCAAGACACTGACCGACCAAAAGATCCGTCAGATTGCCCCTATTCTCAAAGAAAAAATTCAGCACCAGGCACTGCTTCTCTCACCAAGTAAGTACAACGAGGTCATCGGAGACCGCTACAATGCTGTTTCTGTTAAGGTAGCCCTCCATAACCAGGCTATCTATCTCCTTCTTCAAAAAGGCATTCAGCCTGAGAAAATTGTGATTGATGCCTTTACCAGTGCTAAAAATTATGACAAGTACTTGGCACAAGAGGCCAATCGCTTCAGCAATCCTATCAGCTTAGAAGAAAAGGCTGAAGGCAAATACTTGGCTGTCGCAGTTTCTTCTATCATTGCGCGTGATCTCTTTCTAGAAAATCTTGAAAATCTGGGACGAGAGCTGGGCTATCAACTTCCAAGTGGAGCTGGAACGGCTTCTGATAAGGTGGCTAGCCAGATTTTGCAAGCCTATGGTATGCAAGGACTCAATTTCTGCGCCAAACTGCACTTTAAAAATACTGAAAAAGCGAAAAAACGCTTAGAAAGGTAAGTTATGAATTCATTTAAAAATTTCTTAAAAGAGTGGGGAGTGTTCCTCCTAATTCTGTCATTACTAGCTTTAAGTCGTATCTTTTTTTGGAGCAATGTTCGCGTAGAAGGGCATTCCATGGATCCTACCCTAGCGGATGGCGAAATCCTCTTTGTTGTCAAACACCTCCCTATTGACCGTTTTGATATCGTGGTTGCCCATGAGGAAGATGGTAATAAGGACATTGTCAAACGTGTTATCGGAATGCCTGACGACACCATCCGTTACGAAAACGATAAACTTTACATCAATGACAAAGAGACAGATGAACCTTACCTAGCTGACTATATCAAACGCTTCAAGGATGACAAACTCCAAAGTACCTACTCAGGCAAGGGATTTGAAGGAAATAAAGGCACTTTCTTTAGAAGTATTGCTGAAAAAGCCCAAGCCTTCACAGTTGATGTCAATTACAACACCAACTTTAGCTTTACTGTCCCAGAAGGAGAATACCTTCTCCTCGGAGATGACCGCTTGGTTTCAAGTGACAGTCGTCACGTAGGTACTTTTAAAGCAAAAGATATCACAGGGGAAGCTAAATTCCGCTTCTGGCCAATCACCCGTATCGGAACATTTTAAGAGACCTAAGAGGCCGAGAATCAAGAATCTCAGCCTCTTCTTCTATCGTGAGAAGTAATCGTTTATTGACTATAATACCCCCCAACTCTCACCTATTCATGCAAAGGAATTTTATGGAAGTTTATTTTTCAGGAACCATTGAACGGATTATTTTTGAAAATCCCAGCAATTTTTATCGTATCCTTCTCCTAGAAATCGACGATACGGACGCAGAGGATTTTGATGATTTTGAAATCATTGTCACGGGCACTATGGCTGATGTGATTGAGGGAGAAGACTATACTTTCTGGGGGCAAATTGTCCAGCACTCCAAGTATGGGGAGCAACTGCAAATCAGTCGTTATGAACGCGCAAAACCAACTAGCAAGGGCTTGGTCAAGTACTTTTCAAGTAGCCATTTCAAGGGAATTGGTCTCAAGACAGCTCAGAAAATTGTGGATACCTATGGCGACAATACCATTGACGAAATTCTGCAACACCCAGAAAAGCTAGAAGGTATCTCAGGACTCTCTGCTAAAAATCGCGAGGCATTCGTCTCTACTCTCCGCCTCAACTACGGAACCGAGATGGTTTTGGCCAAACTTGCCAACTACGGCATTCCCAACAAACTAGCCTTTCAGATTCAAGACTTTTACAAGGAAGAAACCCTTGATGTGGTTGAAAATTATCCCTACCAGTTGGTCGAGGATATCAAGGGTTTGGGCTTTACCATTGCTGATCAATTAGCGGAAGAACTAGGTATCGAAAGTCAGGCTCCTGAACGCTTCCGTGCAGGACTAGTTCATAGTCTTTTTCAGGCCTGTATGGAAACAGGGGACACCTATGTTGAAGCACGGGATTTGCTAGAACAAACCCTTACTCTCCTTGAGTCTTCCCGCCCCGTGGAACTGGATCCCAGCCAAGTGGCCCAAGAGCTCTCCTACCTGATCGAAGAAGACAAGGTTCAGCAGATTGATACCAAAATCTTTGATAACAGCCTCTTTTTCGCTGAGGAAGGTATCCACAGTCACTTGGTTCGTATCCTTGAAAAAGGAAAACAGAAGAGCCAAGATTTAGAATCCATTCAAAAGCATATCACTACTGTCGAGCAAGAACTGGGGATTGAGTATGATAGCATTCAAAAACAAGCTATCTGTAATGCTATCCAGAACAAGGTCTTTATCCTGACAGGTGGTCCTGGTACTGGTAAAACAACTGTTATCAATGGGATTATCGCTGTTTATGCCCTTTTAGAAGGACTTGACCTCAGAAAAAAAAGCAATCTACCTATTCTTCTTGCCGCTCCAACTGGACGAGCAGCTCGGCGCATGAATGAATTGACAGGTTTGCCTAGCGCGACCATACACCGTCATTTAGGAATGACAGGTGACGATGATACCAGTCATCTGGAAGATTATCTAGATGCTGACTTTATCATCGTAGATGAATTTTCCATGGTGGATACTTGGCTGGCCAACCAACTCTTCTCCAACATCTCTTCTAACAGTAAAATCCTCATCGTGGGTGACAGCGACCAGCTACCGTCTGTCAGCCCTGGACAGGTTCTAGCGGATCTGCTTCATATTCCCTTGATTCCTCAAACTCGCTTGGAAAAAATTTATCGGCAAAGCGAAGAATCAACTATCGTCACCCTAGCTAGTCAGATTCGACAGGGCATCTTGCCAGCTGATTTCATCCAGAAAAAAGCAGACCGTTCCTACTTTGAAATTGCTAGTGCTCATATCCCTGCTACTATTGAAAAGATTTTAGGCGCAGCCCTCAGAAGCGGCATCCCTGCCCGTGATATCCAGGTTCTGGCTCCCATGTACCGAGGGACTGCAGGAATTGATGCCATCAACCAACTCATGCAAGACCTCCTGAACCCACCACAAAAAGACCAACTCAGTTTTGAAGCTCCCCAGTGCCACTATCGTAAGGGAGATAAGGTCATTCACTTGGTCAACGATGCTGAAATCAATGTCTTTAATGGAGATTTAGGAGCCATCACAGACCTGATTCCTGGAAAATACACTGAGTCGAAACAAGACGAGATTGTCATTGATTTTGATGGCAATGAGGTCTCTTACCCACGTAACGAATGGTACAAAATTCGCCTGGCCTATGCCATGAGTATCCATAAATCGCAGGGAAGTGAGTTCCCTGTTGTTATCCTACCTATCACCAGTGCTAGCAGGCGTATGCTGGAGCGCAATCTCATCTACACAGCCATTACACGCGCCAAAAGCAAGCTTATCTTACTAGGCGAATTGCAGGCCTTTGATTATGCTACCCAACACATCGGAACTGCCCGAAAAACCTATCTGATTGAACGCTTCAGTGTTCTACTAGAGAATGTTGAAGAAAAGCAACCAGCTGTCTCTGAAACAGCCACATCAAGCGCCTCTGAACAATCCTACATCCTAACCGAAGAAAACTGGGACAGCATCCCCGCCATGATTGGGATTACAGACGCAGATCTCAAAGAGATTTTTGGAAAATAGTGCATAAGAAAACCCACCAATTCAGGTGGGATTTTTGTTTATTAATACTCAATGAAAATCAAAGAGCAAACTAGGAAGCTAGCCGCAAGCTGTACTTGAGTACGGTAAGGCGACGCTGACGTGGTTTGAATTTGATTTTCGAAGAGTATAAGATTATTTAACTGTTGCTGTGCTTGTAATCAATTCAACAGCTTTTTTGATTGTGATGTCGTGTTTCAACATATCAGCTGAAAGCAAGCTTTTCACTTGTGCAACTTCCATGTTGTAGTCTGTAGCCAATTGCTCGATTTCTTTTTGGATTTCTTCTTCTGAAGCGTCGAATCCTTCAGCTTTGGCAACTGCTTCGATAACAAGGTTAGTCTTAGTACGTGACTCAGCTTCTCCCTCGTATTGTTTGTGAAGATCTTCTTGAGTAGTTCCAGTGATTTGGAAGTACATGTCAGGGTTGATACCTTGACGTTGCAAGTTTCCAAGGAATTCATTTACTGAACGGTGAACTTCTTCGTGAATCATTTCTTCTGGAAGTTCTACGATTTCAGCGTTTTCTACAGCTTTATCAATTGCTGCACCTTCAACTGCATCTTTGTAAGCTTCTTCTTTAGCAGCAGCCAATTCCTTGCGGTATTTTTCTTTCAATTCAGCAAGTGTTTCAACTTCTTCGTCGATGTCTTTTGCAAGCTCATCGTCAAGAGCTGGAACTTCTTTAGCTTTTACTTCGTGGATAGTTGTTACGAATTTAGCTTCTTTACCTGCAAGGTCTTCTGCTTGGTAGTCTTCTGGGAATGTTACGATAACATCAACAGTTTCGCCAGCTGAGTGACCTACCAATTGGTCTTCAAAACCAGGGATGAATTGACCTGAACCAAGTCCAAGTGAGAAGTTTTCACCTTTTCCGCCATCAAATTCAACACCGTCGATAGAACCAACGAAGTCGATGACAACAGTGTCGCCATTTTCAGCAGCAGCTTCCTTGATAACCAATTCAGCCAAGTTGTTGCGTTCGCGTTCGATACGCTCTTCAACGTCAGCATCAGTCACTTCTTTTTCTAGATCAACTGATACTTCAAGGTTTTTGTAGTCACCCAATTTTACTTCAGGTTTTGTAACGACTTCAGCAGTGATAACCCAGTCTTGACCTTTTTCCATTGAAGTTACGTCAATTTTTGGTTGAGCAACCACTTCAAGACCAGCTTCTTTTACAGCTGCTTCATAAGCATTTGGCAAAAGAGCGTTCATAACGTCTTGATAAAGTGACTCTTCACCAAATTTTTTGTCGAAAATAGGACGAGGAAGGTGACCTTTACGGAAACCTGGAACATTAAGAGATTTCTTCACTGAGTTGAAGACACGGTCCAATTCTGGTTTGATTTGGTCTTGAGAGATAGTGAAAGTCAAGACACCACGGTTTGTTTCTTTGTTTTCAAATGATACAGACATTCTGTCATTTCTCCTTAAAATTTTTAAATACAGTCTATTATAACATAAATGGGCGACTTTTTTCAAGTAATGAATGCGCTTTTCAATCATGCTAGAGGTACTTGTTCGCTTCTTTGATACTAAGGTCAGCCATTCTTTCCTTGTTTTTCTCAATGAAGCCTGCTACCCAAATTGGATTGGTTTTGGAGTAGTCTCTTAGAGCCCAGCCAATGGCTTTATTGATAAAGAATTCTGTTTGGTTCAAATTATGAAGCAGAATCTTTTCCATTAATTGAACATTGGTCTTCTCTTTTCTTAACAACTGGTGGTCAATAGCGACACGTCTCAGCCAGATATTATCTGATAGGCTCCATTTTAAGATTATTTCTTCTAGTTCAGGGTGGTCATACACCAAACTCCCTACTACTCGATCTAGGATATCTACGGTATCCCACCAGGATTTTGTGACGACTAACCGCTCAAGCTTAGGTAAATCGTTCTCCGTTAGATAAGACTGCATTGCTTTCAAATAATTAGCAGCCACATATTGGTATTCTCTAGGCTCCTTTCTCCAGCAAGTATCTACAAAATTCCAGTCGATAATCTTTGTTTTTTTCGCTTTTGGAAAGTATTTTTTATAGAGTGCATTTCTTTCAGGAGCCGCAATACCTAGGAAGAAAAATTGATGGCGCATATAGGCTTCCATGGGCCCTGCATTTTTTGAATCTTTTGCTGCTTCTAGCTCAACAAGTAAATCTGTTAGACTCATCTAAAACTCCTCATGCCCCACCAAGTGGTGCTGAAAGGCATAGACTGCAGCCTGGGTACGATCACTAACCTCAAGTTTGGCAAGGATGTTGGACACGTGGGTCTTGACCGTCTTGAGAGAGATAAAAAGTTCGTCTGCGATACGCTGATTTTCGTAGCCCTTGGCGATGAGTTGGAGAACATCTCGCTCACGCGCAGTCAGATCCTCATGTAGTTCTATGTGATTGCGGTGGTATTCGACTTTTTTGCTGACCTCTTGCTCAATGGCCAACTCGCCAGCAGCCACCTTACGGACGGCATGGAGTAGTTCGTCCGCACTAGAAGTTTTGAGCATATAGCCACGAGCACCGGCATTTAAGACGGGCATGATTTTTTCATTGTCCAAGTACGAAGTCACAATCAAAATCTTGGCTTCAGACCATTCTTTGAGGATGGCCAAGGTCGCATCAATCCCATTCATCTCAGGCATGACGATATCCATGACAATAACATCCGGACGCAATTCCAAAGCCAAGTCAATGCCTTGAGCCCCATTGGATGCCTCACCTACAACTTCTACATCATCTTGGAGGTCAAAGTAGCTTTTCAAGCCCAATCGAACCATTTCGTGGTCATCTACTAGTAAAATTTTCATCTTTACTCCTTTATCATTCCTTACCTAACAGGGGAATACGGATATCAACTGCCAGCCCTTGCTTGGGAGCTGTTAATAACTGAACCGTCCCTGCCATATCTTCAACCCGCTCCTTGATATTGTGGAGTCCATAACTCAGGTCATCTAAACTTCCCAACTGGAAACCAATCCCATTGTCCACCACCTTCAGTTGCAATTCAAAATCTGTCTGATAGAGATAGACATCCAAACAAGAGGCCTGGGCATGGCGAAGGGTATTGCTGATCAACTCTTGCAGGATACGGAAGATATGCTCCTCGATTTTCTTAGGCAATTTCGTTACATTTTGCTTGAAACTAACCTTGATCTCACTCTTGTCCTCAAGCTCTTTTAAGAGGATTTGAATCCCTTCAACCAGACTCTTCTGCTCCAGTTCAACAGGCCGCAAATGCAAGAGCAAGACCCGCAAATCCTTCTGGGCTGTTTCTAAAATAGCTGTGACACTCTGCAACTGGGTCTGCATCTTTTCTCTATCCAATTTCAAAGCCTGCTGACTGATACCCGATAAAATCATGTGGGCCGCAAACAACTCCTGACTGACTGTATCGTGCAAATCCCGAGCAATCCGCTTTCGTTCCTTCTCGATGATTTCCTCTTCCTGAGCAAGACTGTGATTTTCTGCTTTTTGAAGAGCTTCTGTCAAAAGGTTAAGTTTACCTGACAAGGACTTGAAACTGGCATCCAAATCTGGATCTGCAAGCTGAACCACTTCTTGCCCTGTCAACAAACGCTTGAGATTAGTCTGCATTTTTCTTAGAGAAAGCTCTTCAACACCTCTCCAAAACAGGGCTAAGAGAAAGGTCATGGACATGCTGAATACCAACAACAAAAAGACAATTTTTTCTGTTTTTTCGACATCATGCAAGAAAATAGACCAGTCAAAGTCAAGTATTTCCAGCAAGCTGTGGGAGAAAAATAAGACAAACAGAAAGGAGGTGAGAGCAATGATTACATAGGCTTGTTTTTTCATCCTCTAACCACCTCCACATCCCCAATTATAGTCGTCAAGAAAATCTTGACACTCTTGTTACTCTTAAGGTAGTCTCTTGTTTCTTGATGATAGTGTTCATTACGGAGGGCTCGTTTGGGCTGGTTGAAAAAAGTCAAATCACCATAGAGACAGTTAACGCTGAGACTGACTTCCACATCTACAGGTACAATGATTTTGGTCGTGCCAATCATCTTTCTGAGGATAATGACATTGTCATGATTGGTTAGGATAACCCTCTCCAGATGAATAGTGTCCTTACCCATGAGACGAAAGAGATTGATATCATCAAACTTGCAAGTTTGGTAGCTTGAAAAATGATGGAGATTTCCAAACCAACGATTTTTCTCCTTCTTAACCGTCACCACCTCTTCAAAAACCAAATTTGTCTGCTCTTTTTCCTGGTTCATCATCGGATAAAGAAGAAAGAGACTGTATATAACCGCAACAAAAATAGCTAGAATCACAAAGGGATTGAGCATGACGATGAAAAAGAAGAGAATGGTTGCCACCACTAAAAGAAGATTATTGCCCTCTTTACCAGTGTAATAGCGAATCAAAAGCAAAAAGAGGAATAGAATCAGCAGAAAACGCGAAAAATGCTCTGATACCATCAAAATCAGAGCTCCTGTCAAAAGACAGGCTTCGATAAATAAAAAGATTTTAAATTTTCTCATAGGTTCATCCTCTCCCTTCTATTTTAACACAATTCAAAAAAGTCACCTCAGTCTGAGGATGGAAAAAAGGCGGTGGTTACGCCTTTTTCATCTGATCCTTTGCTTCTTTTAATTTTCCATAAAGAAGATAGTCTACTTTTTGCAAATCTGCTATGGTGGCACAATTAAGGGCACACATAATCAAACGCAGATCGTCTTTCCAGCCTTGGATAATACCAATCACTTCTTCAATTGTGTAGCTTTCAACCAATTCCAAAACTGTTCGAGACAGTCCCACAGCCTTGGCACCAAAGACTAGGCACTTAATCATATCCAGCGGATTTCGAACCCCTCCACTAACCAAGAGTTCGACCTTGTCTTTCCAGTCTTGGGCATTGAGAAGGGCTTGCATGGTGGACTGGCCCCATTGATTGAGGTAATCACGTTGACCACTGCGACGGTTTTCGATATAGGCAAAGCTGGTGCCACCACGACCCGATATATCAAAGGTTCGAATCCCTAGTTCATAGGCTCTTTCTATGGTCTTGACATCCATTCCAAAGCCCACTTCCTTTAGGACAATAGGAACGGAGATTTGCTTGCTGTAGTCTGCCAGATGCGACTGCCAGCTTCTGAACGACCTTTCTCCCTCGGGCATGAGTAATTCCTGCATGACATTGACATGCACTTGCAAGAGGAGAGGAGTCATCTCTTCTACGGTCTGAAGTCCTAACTCGACAGGCTTGTCCAATCCAATATTGGTTCCAAGAAGGAGATCTGGATGACTAGATTTGACAGAAAAAGAGTCATCTGTTGGATCTTTGAGGGCTGCGCTATAAGAACCCGTTACAAATAAAATACCACAGGCTTCCGCCACTTGAGCCAGTTTTTGATTGATTTCTCTTCCCTTATCGCTTCCACCTGTCATGGCATTGATATAGAAAGGAAACTCCCACTTTCGACCAGCAAACTCTGTCGACAGATCGATTTCATCCAGGTCGTAAAGAGGCAAGGAAGAATGAATCAACTCCACCTCATCAAAGCTATTATAAGAACTTTTCTGCTCAAGGGCATAGCGGATGTGCTCATCCTTACGATTTGTCGTCATGTCCTATCCTTTCTTGGTATAAGAGCTCAATCCCCAGATCGGCCCAACGATTTTTTAAGGTTTCAGTTGATTGCGCATCAAAATTCAAGGCAATGCCACAGTCACCACCACCAGCGCCACTACTCTTAGCAACAGCCTGCAAATCTTGACTAGCTTCTTTCAGCTGTCTAAGCGAAGGTGTGTAAATATCTGCGCTCAAGCCTTCTAAGAGCTTGCTGGCTGTTTCCACCTGCTCGATAATTTTTTCTGCATCCCCCTGCTCCAAGGCTTCTACCAAAGCAGCCACCGTTTCTTTTGAAGAACTTAAAAAATTCTGATTGATATTTTGCTTGATTTGCTGGACCATGCGACTCGATACAGCCACTTCCTTGGTCCATCCCACTAGGAAATCACATTCTAATGTTGGTTTCACTTGTGAGATAGAAAAGCCCCACTCACGCTCTAAAACTGTCGCCAAGTTTTCTTCTTCCAACCAAGCAGCTACCTTCTGACGATCAAAAGACTGGTAGACAACCAAATCCTCTGCCACGATACAGGCAAGATCTCCCATAGAACCATTGTCTCCTCGCTTGAGCAAGACAGCGCTAGCCAGCTTAAATAAGACCTCCTGATCCACTGAAACATCATACAGAGCCAGCAGAGCCTTGACAACCAAGACAATGACGCTACCGCTAGAGCCTAAACCAAACTTTTTCCCTTCTCTTTCCATTTTTCCTCGGATTTCCAAAGAAAAAGGTTGCAAAGCCTGCCCACGATAAACGAGGAAATCTTCCACTAAAGCAATCGTTTCTTGAATCAAACTATAGTCAGGATTCGGTGTCAAATCCACTGCAAAATCAAACATATCCGAATAGATACGGTAACTATCAGAAAAAGCAATCTCGCCCTTCATATAGATGGGAATGGCCTTTATCAAGGCCAACTGCCCTGGCTCTAAAATAGCATATTCACCTGCCCAATAGAGTTTTCCGCAAGTTTTAACAGCAATCATCTTGACTCAAATCCTTTGTTTTTGACACAATCAAGTGATAACGTTGACCGAAGATTTCTGATAAATGCTCCAAGTCTTTCTCTTGACAGAGGACTTTGACATTGGGACCAGCATCCATAGTAAAGTAGCAGGCTTCCCCTTGCTCACGAAGCTGGCGGACAAAGTCCATGGCTTCATAGCTTGCATCCGTCAGATAAGAAAAGGCTGGTGATGCTGTTTTTGTCGTAGCGTGCATAGCCAGGGCATTTTTCTCCGTTAATTCCCCAACCTTGGCAAAGTCATTTTCCTTGAGATAAACCAGCATATCCTGATAATCCTTCTCAGACTGACGCACCCAGTCATCAAAGGTCGTCGAGGTTTCCACACAAAGTTTCATCCCGTCACGGCTAGAGATTGGTTTTTTCTTATCCTCTAGCACCAACATAATCATAGCTAGTTTCAAGTCTGTCTCTACAGGGTAAATTTCCCCGCTATCCTTGTCCCAGGCACCAAGTGGTCCATAAAAACTCCGAGAAGAAGATCCTGAGGCAAACTTAGCCTCCTGTGCCAACTGGCTCCGAGTCAATCCAAGCTTGAAATAAGCATTACAAGCCTTGACCAAGGCAGACAAACCGCTAGAACTTGAGGATAGGCCCGCTGCCGTAGGCATATTGTTTTGAGTATCGATACGGACAAAACCTTCTCCAACTGGGCGGTAGCGGTCGATTATTTTGCTCATCTTAGCATGCTCCGCCTCATTTTGTAGCTGACCATTGATGTAAAATTCATCAGCCGTTACATTGGCTGGTAAAGGCGACAAAGTCGTCTCCGTATACATATTCTCCAAAGTCAGAGAGATACTGCTAGTAGCAGGCACCATCTCTTTTTCTTCTTTCTTTCCCCAGTATTTAATAATAGCAATATTTGCGTAGGAACGTACTGTTACAGGCTCTCTATCCATGTCTGAACAGCTCCTTTCTCTTCTAATCTTTCTGCTAGTTCTTGTGCTTGTGTCAAATTGTCCGCCAAAGCTATGATACAGCCTCCAAGCCCACCACCGCTCATCTTGGCACCCAGAGCACCATGGTTAAGAGCCGTTTCTACCAGATGGTCTGCCTCAGGGCTACTGACACCAATTTCTTTTAAATGTAAATGTGCTTTACTGAGGATTTGCCCCAGTCCTTCAGCATCTTTTCGTGAAATCGCATCTTCTGCCTGCTGGGTCAATTCTCCCAAGGCATGCAAAAACGGCAGGGCATCCTTCCCCTTGCTTTGAACCACTTGAATAGCTTCACGAGTATGACCATAAACGCCCGTATCAGCAATCACCAAATAGGCAGATAAATCCATCTCAAGCTCTGTAAATCCTACATTCTTAATAAATCGAATAGGCTGGTCACTGAGACAGGTCTTGGCATCCAAACCACTTGGATTCATATGGGCAATCATCTCCGCCCGATTGACCAAGATTTCTAATATATCATGAGGCAGATTTGCCTGATAGTAGTCAAATACCGCACGAATGGCCGCTATGCTGATAGCAGCTGACGAACCCATTCCCCGTTTTTCAGGGATAGCCGAGTCAATCTCACAGCGAATGCAGGCTTCTGTGATATCTAAATACTCCAGTGAAGCATAAACTGCCATGGACAAGGTATCTTCCTCATAGAGGCGCCAAGGACTCTCTGCAGGAACTACCTTACAAGTCACCTCCACCTCCAAAAGAGGCAGGGAAATGGCAGGATAACCGTAAACGACCGCATGCTCCCCTATTAAAATTATCTTACTATGTGCCTGACCGACACCAACTTTTTTTGTCATGTTATCCTTTTACTAGACGGAAAGACCGTCTTATTTTTCACACAAGTATTTATTCTTTCCTATCTATTTTATTATATTTTCACAAAAAAAGCGATTGTTTCCTTCACAATCGCCTCTTTCATTATTGAACCCATTCGCCATTATAATTGATAGAATAGCCATCTACGGTCGTATTCACTGCTAAAGCACCTGAGCTATAAGCATAGTACCATTTGCCATTGACCTGGAACCAGCCTGTCTTCATATCTCCATTACCTGCATTTAGGTAGTACCAAGTTGAACCATCTTGATACCAACCAGTTACCATAGCTCCTGATGAACGGAGATAGTACCACTTGTTACCAAGGTATTGCCAGCCCGTTTTCATATCACCATTTTCAGCATCTAAATAGTACCAAGTTGAGCCTTCTTGATACCAGCCAGTCGCCATAGCTCCTGATGAACGGAGGTAGTACCACTTATTGCCAATTTGCTTCCAACCAGTTTGCATGATACCAGTTTCTGGGTCTAGGTAATACCACGGAGCAGGTTTGCTTCTATCAATGCCAAAAGTAACATGGAAATCTTGAGTCCAACCCTTAGCAACTTCACCAATTGGTAGTGGATTGTAAGAATCATCGCCAGAAATTCCTAGCTTATTTAAATAATACCAATTGCCGTCTTCATAAGTCCAACCTGTCTTTACAGCATAATTATTATCAAAATAATAAGTTCTCTTTTCAGCAGATGGAGCATATTGTTCACCGTATACTTTTCCTGTATTTTCAGACGTTTTTGCCTCTAGTACCTGTTTATCTGTTTGTTCTAGCAAAGCACCATCTTGTCCAAAATAGTACCACTTCTCCTGAAGACCAATTTCTAAGACTGGACGATTATTAAATAAATTATCACGATAACCTGTTCCATGAATTTCTACGTATTGCCAACCGACAACCATCTCTCCTCTATCACCAAAATAGTAAGTTTTACCGTCTATTTTATGCCAATAGATTGCTTTATGATCATCTTTTACATAATATTTTCTATTATCCTTATCAACAAATTGGCCACCTGTGGTATCCGCAAATACAGTATTTGTAGCTAGCAAACCAAAGAAAAATGTTGCTAGTGCGACTTGCATCATTTTTTTCAAAAGCTTCATTTGTATCTCCTCCAAGATTAAATCCACTCACCAGATGAAGCAAAGTTATAGACTTTACCATCGATAGTTTGGCTACCTGTAACCATTGCTCCATTTGAATTGAGATAATACCAGTTTCCATTTACTTTTGTCCAACCTGTCTTCATATCTCCATTACTTGCATTTAGATAGTACCAAGTTGAACCATCTTTCACCCAACCAGTTGCCATAGCTCCTGATGAACGGAGATAGTACCACTTGTTACCAAGATATTGCCAGCCTGTTTTCATATCGCCATTTTCAGCATCTAAATAGTACCAAGTTGAGCCTTCCTGATACCAGCCAGTTGTCATAGCTCCTGATGAACGGAGGTAGTACCACTTATTGCCAATTTGCTTCCAACCAGTTTGCATGATACCAGTTTCTGAATCTAGATAGTACCAAGTGGAAGCATCTTGAATCCAACCAGAACGTTTCTCACCACCAATATAGTTTTCTCCATTAATTTCCGTTTTAGCTAGATAATACCAATTAGACTGGTCATAAAGCCAACCTGTCTCTAAAGAATGATTTTGATTAAAGTAATAGTT
>NZ_JAKUXK010000002.1:0-9750 GCF_026782865.1 Streptococcus mitis | reverse complement strand
CCAACAAACTCTTGTAGCACTCCATTTTTATCGAAATAGTACCACTCTGACTTTGGAAAACCTTCTAATCTGATACCATTTGGGTAAGGACCAATTGTACTACCTTTAGATGGAAACGGAATATATTGCCAGCCGACCACCATCTCTCCAGATAAAGGATCAAAATAATAGTACTTCCCATCAATCACTCGCCAGTAGGTTTCTTTGATGTCACCCTTCTTGTAGTAGGTTCTACCATTTTCTTGGACAAATTGCCAACCTTCTGAATCAGCATCATCCGCCAATACTGCACTTGTTGCTAGCAAACCAAAGAAAAAGACTGCTAATGCAATTTGCATCAATTTTTTTATTATTTTCATTAGACGTATCCTCCATAACTCATTATAGCAAACACCAAACTGCATGTCAATATATAGAAAACCCCTCAAAAAAGCAGTTACAAAACTGCAACTGCTTTTCTATTCTTGCATGGTGTAACCAACACCACGTACTGTTTTAATGTAGCTTTTTTGACCTTTTACATCAAGCTTACTACGTAGATAACGGATATAGACATCCACGATATTGGTTTCGGTCGCACTTTCATACTTCCAGACACTTTCCAACAACTGCTCACGAGTCAGAACTTTCTTGCTTCCCATAAGAGTAGCCAAAAGATCATACTCACGACGGGTCAAAGCAATCATCTCTTCGCCACGATAAACGGTATGATGCTCTACATCCATACGCAGATTGCGGTAAGACGTTGGAACCTTCATCTGACTACAGTGTTGGTCGATAAAGTCCCGACCTCGGAAAATAGCTGAAATACGAGCTACCAGATTCTCAATAATAACTGGCTTATAGATGTAAGAAACGGCAAAGCGTTGGATTGTCTCAATCTGATCTTGCAATTCTTCGCGATGGTCCAAGACCATGATCACGGAGGCTGGCTTAGTCCGACTCAGCTTGTCTGCAAAATCCTGGACTGTCATATCCCCCAGTTGAGCATTCAATAAAATCAAGTCATAGTCTGTCTGAAGAGCCATGGAGAGGGCCTTTTGCCCCTCCTCAACCTGATCAACTCGGTATTGCTCTTTTTGGAGTTCCAAACTTAAAAAATGAGCTAGATTTCGTTCTTTCTCAAGTAATAAAATCCGTTTCCCCATGGCAGACCTACTTATTTTTCGTCATACCAAGAGTAGTGGAAGGTTCCTTCTTTGTCTTTACGTTGGTAAGTGTGGGCACCAAAGTAGTCACGTTGCGCTTGGATCAAGTTAGCTGGAAGGTCAGCTGAACGGTAGCTATCAAAGTAAGTAATAGCTGCTGAGAAAGTTGGCACTGGCACACCAGCTTGAACAGCAAGAGCTACGATATCACGCACTGCTTGTTGGTACTTAGCAGTGACATCCAAGAAGTATTCATCCAAAAGAAGGTTTGCAAGGTCTGCATCACGGTTGTAAGCATCTGTAATCTTTTGCAAGAAACGAGAACGGATGATACAGCCATCACGCCAGATAGATGCGATGTCTGCGAATGGCAAGTTCCAGTTGTTTTCTTTAGAAGCTACACGCAATTGAGCAAAACCTTGTGCGTATGAAATAATTTTTGAGAAGTAAAGAGCTTGACGGATTTTTTCAATCAACTCAGCCTTATCTCCTTCAAATTTGAAGGCAGCTGGTTTTGGAAGAACCTTGCTAGCATGTACACGTTCTTCTTTGTAAGTAGAGATGTAACGTGCAAATACTGACTCAGTGATTAGTGACAATGGCACACCAAGGTCAAGAGATGATTGGCTAGTCCATTTACCAGTTCCCTTGTTACCTGCGGCATCAAGAATGTAGTCTACGATTGGTCCATCTTGACCTTCATCGTCTTTACGGCTCAAGATATCAGCTGTGATTTCGATCAAATAGCTGTCCAACTCACCCTTGTTCCACTCAGTAAAGATTTCAGCCATGTCTTCTGCAGAAAGACCTAGCAAGTGTTGCATCAAGTCATAGCTTTCTGCGATCAATTGCATATCACCATACTCGATACCGTTGTGGACCATCTTCACGTAGTGACCAGCTCCATCAGGACCGATGTAAGTCACACATGGTTTGCCATCTTCTGGTGCTTTAGCTGAGATTTCTTCAAGAACATCCGCAACCAATTCGTATGCTTCTTTTTGTCCACCAGGCATGATAGAAGGACCTCCAAGGGCACCTTTTTCACCACCAGAAACCCCAGTACCGATAAAGTTGATACCTGAGTTTGCCAATTCTTCATTACGACGGATTGTATCTTTGTAGAAAGTGTTTCCTCCGTCGATCAAGATATCACCNNGGCTTGAATTGTAGCATCTGTACCAGGTCCAGCTTGAACCATGAGCATGATACGACGAGGTTTTTCGATTGAGTTTACAAAACTTTCAACGTCATAGCTTGGTACAAAGTTCTTTTCAGGATGGCAAGCAATTACATCTTCAGTTTTTTCTTTACTACGGTTGTAGATAGCAACTGTGTAACCACGAGATTCAATATTAAGGGCAAGGTTACGACCCATTACGGCCATACCTACGACACCAAAGTTAGCTTTTGTCATTTGACACTCCTCTTATTTGATTTGATTTGTTTTATTTTATCATTTTTACTTTTGAAAAGAAAGGATTTTGTAACGACTGCTTAGTAGTCCAAAGCATCCGCATGTCCAGAACCATTTCCAACAAAGTATCCTGTCTTACAGTTAAGAGTAAAGAGATAGGTTCCATCTGGCTTGTAGAGGTTGTAATAACCATTGCCATTAATGATATTGACACGTTCAAGGATGTATTGGTTACCAGTGATATAACCACGTGAGCGTGAAGTAGCTAAAATTTGTTCCAAAACACCATCCGCGAAATCCCAAGCAGAGTTATTGCTATCATCAACAGCCGATTGATTGAACGGCACACGACTCGAAGCTCTCTGGAGGTCAACTCCAGAACTTGATAAACCGCCATGGCTATCATCACGTGCAGAAACTGAATTGTTTGATGAGACGCTTGAAGATGGACTTGTGTTGTCTGTAGCGCTCTCTGTTGATGAACTTGAACTTGCTTGACTTGAGCTTGAACTTGAAGGAGCTGTTTGTTGACTCTTACCTAGACTAATAGCCTTATCTAGTAATTTATCCAGCTCCGTATTTCCAGTTTTTATCTCTGTAAATTTAGCATCCGATTTAGCTTTAGCGTTAGTGTCCAAAACACCATCAACAATAGCTGGCTTCTCAAATTGAGCATTTACATCTTGAATAGCCTTAATTTGCGTTTCAAGGCTGTCATACTTAGATTTTGCAAGCGTATATTCACGACTACCTTCCAACTTATCAAGCAAGGTTTTAAGTTGGCTCAGCTTATCAAACTGACTATTTTTCAAAGCCGTTTTGTTGCTATCTGTATAGAAGGCATCATAGAGAGTATTAAACTCTTGTAATGCTGTTTGCGTAGCTTGGTCGGTTGAAGCTGATTGTGAAGATTGTATCTCTTGGTTTGAGCGTGAGATTTGACGGTAGACAAAATAGCTCCCCAGCAAGATAACAATTACAATCAGTACTGAAGCGATGATCATCACTCGTTTCTTTATAGAGTCTGCTTCTGTTTCTGTCTCTATGGCAGTAGCTCTCGACAGTAAAACTGTATCATCTTCTTGGACCTCGTCATCTTCATCAACACCTTCCTTAGTTACAACTAGAGGTTCTATCTTTTGACTTTTTTCCTCTAGAGGAGACAAAACAAAGTCTGAACTATTTGTGTCTGTAGCATCTATAGAAGATTCTTCTCCTAACTCCTCATCTGCAGTAGTGTCACTCGTTTCTCGAACTGCTTGAATCAATTCCTCTAAACTTTGAGTGGCTGCTAGCTCTTCTTTTTTGAACTGTCGTGTTTCAAACTTATCTGCTTCAATCTCTTCACGATGTTGCTTTATATATTTGTCTAGAATACTATCTTCTGGAAGCACCCCAGCTTCAACTTCCTCATTCTTACGAATAACTTGACCTACTGTCAAATCTTTAGCGTCATCAAAATCAAATTGTGGCTCTTGATCATGTTTCTCATGCCGATCACGTCTCTTCTGATCCATATCTTATCCTTTCTACTTCACTTCTTGGCGTTTAACACGCTGACCAAAATATTGATACAAATCAACTTTTAAAGTTCCATTGTACAACTTACGCTTCTTATCCGCTTGACTACCATACTTGGTCTCAAAGGCTTCATCGCTAGTTAGGATAAACTTGCTCCACGTTTCCAGTGGTGCAAAGACCTGTCCCATCTCAGCATAAAGCTTGGTAACCCCTGCATCATCTGACAAGCGTTCACCATAAGGCGGGTTAGAGATAATAACTCCATTGATTTTATCGGAACGTAAATCCTGCACGCGCATCTGCTTAAAGGTAATATCTCCTGCAACCCCTGCCGCCTGGGCATTGGCCTTAGCAATTTCCACCATACGTGCATCGATATCACATCCCATGATATCCAGTTCCAGTTCACGATCCACTTTCTTAGCTGCTTCTGTACGCACTTCTTGAATCAGTCGATCGCTAATCCAGTTCCATTCCTCAAAGGCAAAGAAGCGACGAAGACCAGGAGCCATCTTCCTAGCAATCATAACTGCCTCGATACAGAAAGTTCCTGAACCACAGGTCGGATCAATCAAAGGCTTATCTGGATACCAGTTAGAAAGTTGTAAAATGGCTGCCGCCATGTTTTCCTTGATAGGAGCGCCACCCTTTTCCGTACGATAACCACGTTTAAAGAGGCTAGTCCCTGTCGTATCAATCATGACAGTTGCTATGTCTTTAAGAATCGAGACCTCAATCTTAAACTCTGGACCATTTTCCATCAGAGGAACGCCTTCTGGACGAGCATAGTGTTTTTGTAGTTTCTTGACAACAGCCTTCTTTGAAATAGCCTGTACACTTGGCTCATTGTGAAGTTTAGATTTAACACATTTGGCTTTTGAAATCGGAAAACGAGCCCCAAGCGATAAATAATTTTCCCAATCTAAGGCAAAAACTCCCTGAAAGAGCTCCTCAAAAGTCTTAGCTGGGAAAGTTCCTACAATAATCTTAATACGATCTGCTGCCCGAAGCCAGAGGTTGGTTTCGATAATGGCTCTTGCATCTCCTTGGAAACGAACACGACCGTTTTCAACCTGACAATCGTAGCCAAGCTCTCGCACTTCACGCCCTACAACAGCCTCGAGTCCTGCTGCAGCAGTCGCGATTAAATTAAATTCTTTTTTCATTTTACAGTCTTGTAAGACCTTTCTTTTGTTCACTTTAAAAAATGAGGTTGAGAAAATTTTCTCAGCCCCAACCTATATGCAATTTTCTATAAGCCATGTTTTGTTCCAGAAGTGACTAGGACCACTTCCTTCGATAATCATCTGTCTACCACTAACAGCCTACAGCTGATAGCAGTCAGAGTACTACGTTCGTTTCCGTGTACTCCATGCCCCGACCGAAATTTGGGTTGCTAGCTTGAGGGGTTTACCGCGTTCCACTCTCTCTGTTTCCAGAAAGACTCCGTCACTGTGGCACTTTCAAGCCTACTCTGACCTATCCAAGGACTTAGCCATTTCAACTGCCGTAACGATTTCTCGTCCCTAGGCTTATGGTTTCGCCTAGCACAAACACTACAGGCATCACAGCCTGTGCTAGCATGGACTTTCCTCATGAAAAGCAATTCTCCTCACGCGATTATCCAAAAATTGCACTCATCCATAATTCTATTATAAATCTTGATTATCTAAGATTTGTTTACCAAACACTTCTTTTTCAAGTCGATTTAAGCGTTTTAAAATATCAAAATTTGTTACTGAAGTAGAGCTTGTTACCTCAATTGAATCCGGCTGAGGTGTAGTAACCTGCGGTTTACTAGATAATTCACTCTTCAAATCAGCTATCTCCTGACGTAGTGATTTAACCAAAGCTGCATAAGTCTCATAGTCCTTGATGACATCATCCAAAAATTCATCAACTTCAACCTTACTATATCCACGGACCTCACGTCCAAACTCTTGCTCAAAAATATCTTTCGCTGAAAAAATAATACTTGCCATGTCCCTCTCCATTCTCGGTTGCTAGTATTATTATATAAAAAAAGGCAAACAAAAATCAAGGTCAAAGGCTTACTTTTCAGAAAAATTTTCTGCCATTTCATTTAAGGATTCAAAAGTTAACCTTCTTGTAAAATAGTTCTCTTGATTTTTCATCATTTGATAAAAATACCGTAATTTTGTCTCATTTTCTTCATCATAAAATAGATAGGATTCATCAGTGTTTTCTAGTAGAAAATGTTGATAATCTCGTAATTGTCCCTTATGTTCATACTTCGAATAGGCATATTTTACAAAATCAACTTGTTTGAACTCACTTAATTTTATTTGGTTAGCTTCATTCCAATTACTTCCATGAGTTTCAAAATCAAATATTGTCGCCAGCTGAAATCCATAATCTTCTTTCATCTCTCGAGCTACTTCTAATACCCAGTATTCGAAGCCTAGATTTCCTGTGAATACAAGCCAAGTCACACCTTCTTGAGCCATAGATTCTAAATCTTTTTGAATCGCTTTTTTTATCACTTTCAACCTAAGATCTTTATCATTATAAAGTCCCAGATCAAAAGCTGAATATCCTAAAATTAAAGCTGTAGTCATTTTTAACCCTTTTTTTGTAATTTTATGATATAATAGAGTGATGTTATTGTACCAATAAGGAGAATTATGGTCAACTATCCTCATAAAATTTTATCATCAAAAAGAAACACTCCTCTATCCAAAACTAAAAATTTCGCAAATAGAGGAATGTCCTTTGAAAAGATGATTAATGCCACGAACGACTACTACTTGTCTCATGGGCTGGCTGTTATCCACAAGAAACCCACTCCCATCCAAATCGTACGTGTCGATTATCCACAACGAAGTCGAGCAAAGATTGTCGAAGCCTACTTTAGACAAGCTTCAACTACTGACTATTCGGGTGTTTATGATGGATACTACATCGACTTTGAAGCTAAGGAAACTAGGCAGAAACATGCGATTCCGATGAAGAATTTTCACCTTCACCAGATTCATCACATGGAACAAGTCCTTGCCCAGCAAGGAATTTGCTTTGTGCTCCTGCACTTTTCTTCTCAGCAAGAAACTTATTTATTGCCGGCTATTGACTTGATTCGTTTCTATCATCAAGACAAGGGACAAAAGTCAATGCCACTTGGATATATTCAAGAATATGGATATTTGATTGAGCAAGGCGCCTTTCCTCAAATTCCCTATCTCGATATTATCAAAGAACATTTACTAGGTGGTAAAACAAGATGAACAAACAAACTATCCTGCGAATAGCTAAGTATGTAAGTATCGGCTTCTTAACTGTATTTATCGCAGCTGTTGTCCTAGGCGGAGGGCTTTTTCTCTACTATGTTAGCAAGGCTCCGTCTCTGTCCGAAAGTAAACTAGTCGCGACAACCTCAAGTAAGATATACGATAGCAAAGACGAACTGATTGCCGATCTTGGAGCAGAACGTCGTGTCAATGCGCAATCAAATGAAATTCCAACGGAATTAGTTAATGCTATTACTTCTATTGAGGACCATCGTTTCTTTAATCACCGTGGAGTTGATACTATTCGTATTCTTGGGGCAGCATTGAGAAATCTCCGAGGTGGAGGGGGACTCCAAGGAGCTTCAACCTTGACTCAGCAATTGATTAAGTTGACTTATTTCTCTACTTCAACTGCCGATCAAACCTTATCACGTAAAGCTCAGGAAGCTTGGCTAGCCGTTCAACTTGAGCAAAAAGCTACGAAACAAGAAATCCTAACCTACTACATTAATAAGGTCTACATGTCAAACGGTAACTACGGAATGCAAACTGCTGCACAGAACTACTACGGGAAAGATCTTAAAGATTTGAACTTACCGCAGTTAGCACTCCTCGCAGGAATGCCTCAGGCTCCAAATCAGTATGACCCATACTCTCATCCTGAAGTAGCTCAGGAACGACGTAATCTTGTCCTATCTGAGATGAAGGGTCAAGGATTCATCACAGCAGAGCAATATGAAAAAGCAATCAACACACCAATTACTGAAGGTCTACAAAGCCTAAAATCTGGTAACAGTTATCCTGCTTACATGGACAATTACCTAAAGGAAGTAATTGATCAAGTAGAGCAAGAAACTGGCTACAACCTTCTAACTACCGGTATGGAAGTATACACCAATGTTGACACCGAGGTTCAACAACGTCTCTGGGATATTTACAATACTGATGAATACGTTAATTATCCTGATGATGAACTCCAAGTAGCTTCAACTATCGTAGATGTAACAAATGGTAAAGTCATTGCTCAGTTAGGCGCCCGTCACCAATCAAGCAATGTATCTTTCGGAGTCAACCAAGCCGTTGAAACCAACCGTGACTGGGGTTCTACTATGAAACCTATCACAGACTATGCTCCTGCCTTAGAATACGGTATCTACGATTCAACTGCTTCAACTGTTCACGATGTACCTTATAATTATCCTGGCACAAATACACCTGTTTACAACTGGGATAAAGGTTACTTTGGAAATATTACTATCCAGTATGCTCTTCAACAATCACGTAATGTCACAGCGGTTGAAACTCTTAATAAGGTCGGTTTAGATAAAGCAAAAACCTTCCTAAACGGACTCGGTATTGATTATCCAAGTATGCACTATGCGAATGCTATCTCTAGTAATACAACTGAATCCAACAAACAGTACGGAGCAAGTAGTGAGAAAATGGCAGCCGCCTACGCAGCCTTTGCAAATGGTGGTATCTACCATAAACCAATGTATGTTAACAAAGTTGTCTTTAGTGACGGCAGCTCAAAAGAATTTTCTGACTCTGGCACTCGGGCTATGAAAGAGACGACTGCCTATATGATGACAGAAATGATGAAAACTGTTTTAGCATACGGAACAGGTCGTGGTGCCTATCTTCCATGGCTACCTCAAGCTGGTAAAACTGGTACATCAAACTATACAGATGAAGAAATTGAGAAATATATCAAAAACTCAGGCTATGTTGCACCAGATGAAATGTTTGTCGGCTATACTCGTAAATATTCGATGGCTATATGGACGGGTTACTCAAATCGTCTTACTCCTATTGTTGGTGATGGCTTCTATGTTGCAGCCAAGGTTTACCGCTCAATGATGACTTATCTTTCTGAAGATAATCATCCTGGAGATTGGACTATGCCTGAGGGCTTATATCGAAGTGGAGAATATGTCTTTAAGAACGGTGCTCGTCCTACATGGACTGCTCCTGCTACTCAACAAAGTTCTACACCCGCTCCTGCTAGTCAGGCTCCAGAGACCTCAACCTCTCAGTCAAGTGTAACGACACCAAACGCAAACGCAAATCCAAATGCAAATACAGCTACTCCCAATGCTGGAACCAATGAGAATACGGTAACACAACAACCAAGTACCAATCAAGGTCAGCCTAACCAAAATCCTCAGCCAGCCCAACAATAAATTACTAACCACCCAAAAATTGGGTGGTTTTTCAATCTTTTCTTTGTTAAATCAATAATTAGAACAGAAAAACCTGAGAAGGCCAATTTTACTTCTCAGGTTTTTTTGTTCTATAAACTCCACTGGTTTAGAATACTATTAAGAAAGAGTTTAATTGTCATACACAACTAATCTTTTTTACTTTTTGCTACAAAGATAGCAGATAGAGCTAGTCCAACACTTGCCAAGAAAATAGC
>NZ_JAKUXK010000022.1:0-1631 GCF_026782865.1 Streptococcus mitis | reverse complement strand
TTATAGTTCATGACCGTACTGGTATGACTACTTCCTGAATAGCTCACCAAGTCTGAAACCTTGTCCTTGGTCGTGTTCAAGAGCTCAATCTCACTCTTTAGATTGTCACGTGAACTCTTCAAATCACTATGAAGGGTTGTAAACACCTGACCTGGTAACTTTGCATGATTGCTTGAATCAATCTGGTAGTAGCCATCCTTGTACAGTAGGAGGTTAGTTGAGTAGTCATTCATCAGGTTGACCAGAGTCTGAAGGAGAGTCCCATGCACCTCTACTAGGTAACGGCGCATACTCGAGACGGCCTGACCTTGGAGATTTTCACTTAATGTAAAAACAGGAACTTGATTACAACTAACAGTATATAAACAAGTTCCTCATAGACTATTTCAATGGCGATACATAATCATCTGGAAGCTTACCTCTCCAGTCAATCCATTTTTTTTCCGCAAGTGGAATTAATGTCTCGAGCTCTTCCTGAGTAAATAATTCCCAACTCTTAGGACTAGCTATCAAGGGAGTTAAGCCTTTTAATATAAATTGTTTCTCACTAGCTTTCTTTTCTTCTTCCGTTGGTGGCCAACGATCGTTCTCCGCTTTAAAATCAATTTCACGTGCCGTCCTCCTACCTAATAAATATTCGTTAAAATCAGAAGGATTAATCTCAAAGATACGACGAACTGAAGCTACTCCAAACTCTCCAAAAGTGTAGTATTTTCCTTCATGTGTTCGAAAATCATATCCCTTCGGTGACTCAATCTTATCAAAGGTATCAAATTCTTCCCATGTTATTTTAGTTAAACTCATTTTAGTCGCCTCCTAATTTTCTAATTGTAAATTCTCCCCACGGCACTTCATCAATAACTGCCTCTGGCATATTTCCTGGGAAGGTTTGTCCTCCTGGTTTCCAAAAATCATCAAAAGCAGACTCTTCATTTCCACTTGGGATTCTTGGATTTTTTATAGATTCTGGTGGAATTTCAATAGCTACAGGGGAAGAGCCTAGGTCTCCTCGATGAAGACCTAGTATATCTTCCAACAATTCAGGATCTCCCTTAGTCACTTTAATCAGCGTTTCACCAGCTTCTCTAGGCATAACAAAGGCAACATGATCTTTTTCATTACCAACTGCACCATTATTGTAACCACCTTCTTCTGGTGTGAATTTCTGAAATTTAATAGCACCATTTTCAAATTGCTGTTTATGTGCTTTTATGTATTCCGGAGTATACACATATTCTACATTCGGACGGTTATTTTTGGACATTGATAACACACTATCAAAAGAATAATCTGGTTGATATTCCACTTTAGGTGCGTTTTTAGAAATATTAAAAATTAATTCCCTTTCTTCAGGAGTTAATTTGTTAAAGACCTTCTCTAGATATCTTTCGCGAGTTGCAAAATCTTTAAAACCTGAACTCTCCCTCGCAAGTTTGCTTTCCTCTATATTCTTCAGGATTTGTTCTTTGTTATACTTCGGTGTTTCGACATCGTGCACCCCCTTCACCTTCGGAAGTTCCCGACTAACTAATGGGGATTTGTTTAAGCCTCGTTGGAGTTTCTCCTTCGCCAGATATTGGTCAAAGTTACTGGATTCCCTCGCAAGTTTACTTTCTTCTAGATTCTTCAGA
>NZ_JAKUXK010000021.1:0-2930 GCF_026782865.1 Streptococcus mitis | reverse complement strand
GCTTGGGAAGAGGCCATCGCTAATCTAAATAAGGCTATGAGCGACTTCATCAACAATCAAAATCTCCAAGGTCAGGCCATCTCGAGTATGCGCAATTACCTAGTAGAGGTGCATGGGACTCTTCTTCAGACTCTGGTCAACCTGATGAATGACTACTCAACTAACCTCCTACTGTACAAGGATGGTTACTACCAGATTGATTCAAGCAATCATGCAAAGTTACCAGGTCAGGTGTTTACACGATTACATAGTGATTTAAAGAGTTCACGTGACAATCTAAAGAGTGAGATTGAGTTCTTGAACACGACTAAGGACAAGATTTCAGACTTGGTGAGCTATTCAGGAAGCAGTCATACCAGTACGGTCATGAACTATAACTTTCTCATGAATCAGGTCAAGAACTTGGACAACTCGATCATCCAGTATGAAAGTAATCATGCGAGTCAGGATTTGGTCGTCTTTAAGGAACTCTTGTCTGCGACCAAGGCCTTGATCGCAGAGCATGCAGGGAAGACACGGACTGTAGGGACTTATCAGTCGGGTGATTTCGCCAAACTCCAGTCTGTCCAACGCTTTGCGATAGCCTACCAACAGGCAACCAAGCAGATGGAGAGTCGTGTTGAACGCGTACAAGCTGCCCAGGAGAGAGACAAGGCTCGTTTTGAAGCCTTGGCTCGATCAGATAAGGGTTGGAAAGACATGGCTGTTAGCGCATTGACTATCATTGTCGGAGTGACAGCCATCGTAGTTACATTGGGCTCTGCGACTCCTTTAGTTGTTGCAGGCGGTATAGTGGGTCTTGGGACAACAGCCTATGGGGCTTCTAATATGTATGAGGCTGATCAGGATATCAAACTTGGGAATGCAGGGGATATTCAGACTAAAGCAGGAAATCCCATCAGAGATACGCTTTTCATGGGGAATGACAAGCTGTATCATGATGTTGGGAATATCTTTGTGACGGCGAGTGCTATCATGATTCCCATAGGGCAGACTCAGAGCGTTGTCAAGGGGGTGACCCAGTTTGCGATAGGGGAAGCAGGCGCCTATACAGCGGGTCAGGTAGCCTATCATGGGACTAAGCTCCTAGGTGGTAGTGAGGAAGATGCCCAAACCGCAAACTTTATCGGGAATATCGTAGGTGGCTATGCGGTAGCTTCAGCAGCCAGCAAGTTTAGTCTCAATAAGGTGTCCACCAATCCAAGAGAATATAGTTACAATATGATTGAAAATCCTGGGCCACTACTAGAAATTAATGAAACTGCAGCTAAAAGTTTCGCTAGCGGTAAATATAATGTGAAAATATTAGAAGAGGATACGGTCTTTTTTAGAGCAGGAAATTCTGACAGTCCTTTAGGACAATATTATACAAGGGATATCCCTGAGTCAGTAATAAAAGTTAGGATAGAGTCCGCAGTTAAACCTCAGTGGATTGATAGGGATACAGGAGTCTTAACAGGTACATCAGAATTGACTGATATCTATGCTACTAAGTTCCCAAAAGGTACCGTCTATTATGAAGGTCCTACAGGATCTCAAGGAGGAGTATATATTGGTGGCAAAGAACAGATATTTATCAATAAACCCTGGACTATTGATGGAATTCTTAATAATACAACACATCTAGGAGGAATAAGGTGATGGTAAATTTCAAAGAAGAACTAATAGAATTGTTAATTGACTTATTAGGGATTCTATCAGAACATAAGCAGCGTCATAATGTTAATTATTTTATAGGGACGCTTAAAAATATGATAGCAATCATACAAAATATAGAAAATCCTGAACTCCCAAATGAATGTATAGAGAAACTTCGAAAAATGTACAAAAGTATGTTTTTCCCAAGAGACGGTTTATCGGATTTTTATATTCTTGATTCTGATGCTACATATATGACAAAATGTAATACTCAATTTTCGTCATTATTAAATAGAATTGATGCTTTATTAGAAGAATGAGGAAGTTAATGTTAGATTTGAATCTTTTATATAATATATATAAAGAAAATAACAGGGAGTCAGACTGGAAGAAATTTGCTATTGCTCTTTCAAAATCATATTTGTTGGTACCTTTTACTACAATTGATAGCTCTGATATTCTAATCACATTAAATGGTAGCGATGGTAGACAGTATTTGCCTATATTTACTGATTTTGAATCTATCAATTTATCTAGTTCATTATTTAATAAAAGTGTTAAGTTCGCCAAAGTAGATATAGTATATATTTATAAATTTCTAGAACGTAATTCACCTGTAAAATATGTTGTATTGAATCCTTGTGAAATCAGTGTTTTTATGGACAAAGATTATATAGAATCGATATTATCTTTAATCAATTCACGTAAAATACTTTTTGGAAAGCCAATTGAGGATACAACGTTGATTGAAAAAAAGCTTTCAAATATTTTTAAGGAAATTCCTTCAGTTAATAATGTCTTTTTCGTAAAGATACTAGTGAAAGAAGAAAGTAGTTACTTACTAGTCATAGATTCTGATGACTCTCAAAATGAGCTACTTCTTTTTGAGAAGATTTCTAAAAAAATTGCGAGTCATAAAATAGACTCTGATTGTCCTTTTGATCTGATATCAAGCAATACAGAGTTAGGAGAAGAAATAATGAAGGATAATCCTCCCATTTACACTCGCTAATATTTTTAAAAGGAAGTACCAAAAAGATGCTCATCATTGCTCGTGTGATTGTAGCACCTGTCAAAGGGAATATTTATCGCTTTGACTACGGAGCTTGCCTCTATCCCGAAGGGATGGTAGGCGATAGCCTTATCTACTTCAATGACGAAGATATTTTTAAGGTAGTTCAAGAGGGTTATAGTGATGAGGATAATGACCTCATGTTGGAAAATATTGCTGCGGTTATAGATCAGACAGAGATTCCTAAAGGAAATGTTGCTGAGTTGAATGAAGTAAATGA
>NZ_JAKUXK010000020.1:0-2350 GCF_026782865.1 Streptococcus mitis | reverse complement strand
TGGTTGTTGGGGCTGGCTTAACCGCAGGAATTGGAACAGCGGCTTATGGGGCGTCTAATGCAGGGGAAGGGATTCATAACATCCAACTTGGAAATGCAGGGGATATTCATACGAAATCCTATAATCGTATCCGAGATACGCTTTTCATGGGGAATGACAAGCTGTATCATCAGGTTGGTGGGATCTTTGTGACAGCGAGTTCTATCATGATTCCCATAGGGCAGACTCAGAGCGTTGTCAAAGGCTTGACCCAGTTTGCGATAGGGGAAGCAGGCGCCTATACAGCGGGTCAGGTTGCCTATCATGGGACTAAGCTCCTAGGTGGTAGTGAGGAAGACGCTCAAACCGCAAACTTTATCGGGAATATCGTAGGAGGTTATGCGGCCTCCTCAGCAGCCAGCAAGTTTAGTCTCAATAAGGTGAAAGTAGATGTCGAAGCACCGAAGTATAACCGCGAACAGATTCTGAAGAATCTAGAAGAAAGTAAACTTGCGAGGGAATCCAGTAACTTTGACCAATATCTGGCGAAGGAGAAACTCCAACGAGGCTTAAACAAATCCCCATTAGTTAGTCGGGAACTTCCGAAGGTGAAAGGTGTCCACAATGTCGAAACACCGAAGTATAACAAAGAACAAATCCTGAAGAATATAGAGGAAAGCAAACTTGCGAGGGAGAGTTCAGGTTTTAAAGACTTTGCAACTAGAGAAAGATACCTAGAGAAGGTCTTTAACAAATTAACTCCTGAAGAAAGGGAATTGATTTTTAATATTTCTAAGGACTCACCGAAGGTTAAGTATAAAAATGGAGTAACACCAAAAGAAATACTTGAAATAAATAAAGGGGATAGACCAAATCCTGAAGATATTTATAATTCAACTTATTTAAAAATGCATAACCAACAATTTAAGAATGGGGCATCCAGATTCCAAAAATTTCAACCAAGCGAAAGTTGGAATGGAGGTATTGTTGGAGGTAAGGATGGAACAAGTTTCTGGTTGAGTAAAGAACATGCAGATATCATTGAAAAGGTTGCCAATGGAGATAATCGTCTTTATGAAATCATATTAGGATTTGATGACAGTTATTTAGGAGATGGTCCACTTTATCGCTTGGATGTTACTCCAGAAGTAGTAGCAGAAAAAGGACTGTCAATACCAAGTGGAAATGAAGCTGGGGCCAACGATTGGTGGAGACCAACCGGACGAACTTTCCCAGGAGATATTCCAGAAGGTGTTATGGAAGATATTAGTACCAAGAGAGGAGAACATACATGGAACATAGTAAATTAGGATGGGAAGATGTCATCCAGTTTGAAGAGGTAAAAGGTTACGGTCAGCATATCTGGAGAGATGGGAACCATCTTTATTACGTTACTGAGGAGGGAGGAATTGCCCCTCAGCGAGTGGTTTATGAATTACCAAACGAGTTATTTGCCTTATTAGAAAGTGGAGAGAGAACGGAGTTAGAAGTATTAAGTAAACTTCAGACCGATCGTTGGCCACCAACGGAAGAAGAGAGAAGAGAATCTAGAAGAAAATTTATAAGTAAACATCCAGCTTCTTTGATAGATGTCCCTAAAAATAGGAAACTTTTTTCTAAGGAAGAACTTGAAGAGTTGATTCCGATTGCTGAGAAGCAGTGGATTGAATCTGAAGGCAAACTTCCAGACGATTATGTATCGCCATTGAGATAACCTGTGAGGAACTTGTTTATACACTGTTAGTTGTAAGCAAGTTCCTGTTTTTACATTAAGTGAAAATCTCCAAGGTCAGGCCATCTCGAGTATGCGCCGTTACCTAGTAGAGGTACATGGGACTCTTCTTCAAACTCTGGTCAACCTGATGAATGACTACTCAACTAATCTCCTACTGTACAAGGATGGTTACTACCAGATTGATTCAAGCAATCATGCAAAGTTACCAGGTCAGGTGTTTACACGATTACATAGTGATTTAAAGAGTTCACGTGACAATCTAAAGAGTGAGATTGAGGTCTTGAACACGACCAAGGACAAGATTTCAGACTTGGTGAGCTATTCAGGAAGCAGTCATACCAGTACGGTCATGAACTATAACTTTCTCATGAATCAGGTCAAGAACTTGGATAACTCGATCATCCAGTATGAAAGTAATCATGCGAGTCAGGATTTGGTTGCCTTTAAGGAACTCTTGTCTGCGACCAAGGCCTTGATCGCAGAGCATGCAGGGAAGACACGAACTGTAGGGACTTATCAGTCGGGTGATTTCGCCAAACTCCAGTCTGTCCAACGCTTTGCGATAGCCTACCAACAGGCGACCAAGCAGATGGAGAGTCGTGTTGAACGCGTACAAGCTGCCCAGGAGAGAGACAA
>NZ_JAKUXK010000001.1:0-65190 GCF_026782865.1 Streptococcus mitis | reverse complement strand
ACGGTAGAATTACCAAATGGAAAAGTGATAACAGTAGAAGTCCCAGTAACAGTCACTCCAAAAGCGACTCCAGCTCCAAGAGAAACAGTTAAAACTATCCCAATCGTAGTAGAGGTTGGAACTCCAATTGGCAAAGATGATGTTAAGAAACATATTGAGTTACCAAAAGGTGCTGAAATCGTAGAAGTTGGAGAAATTCCGGCAACTGATACGGCAGGACAAAAACCAAGTATTAAAGTAAAAGTGAAACTACCATCAGGAGAAATCGTAGAGGTAGAAGTCCCAGTAACAGTCACTCCAAAAGCGACTCCAGCTCCAAGAGAAACAGTTAAAACTACCCCAATCGTAGTAGAGGTTGGAACTCCAATTGGCAAAGATGATGTTAAGAAACATGTTGAGTTACCAAAAGGTGCCGAAATCGTAGAAGTTGGAGAAATCCCAGCAACTGATACGGCAGGACAAAAACCAAGTGTTAAAGTAAAAGTGAAACTACCATCAGGAGAAATCGTAGAGGTAGAAGTCCCAGTAACAGTTATACCTAAGCATGTTGAACCATCAACTCCAAACCAACCAGCTTCTCAACAATCAACACCTAAAAATGTTGAAGTTCAAAAAGAATTGCCTAACACAGGTACAGAAGCCGACTCTAGCTTAGCAGCACTTGGACTTTTAGGTGTTTTGAGTGGATTTGGACTTGTTGCTCGCAAGAAAAAAGAAGACTAATTCTAATTAGATTTTCTTATAAGAATAAGGAGTAGGATATCATATCCGCTCCTTTTCTTTTTGGGATTGAGATGAGAGTTATCATAGCATTGGTTAAAAATTTTCGGTGGTTTTATTATCAATTCTCTGTAGATTTTCTCGTTCTAATCTCGTATAGACAAGATTACAGAATCATATTCTATAAGTTATCTGACTTGACTTTCTTGATGGAAATTATATAATAGTTGTAATAAAAAGAATTACAATGAGAAAAGAGAACAATTTATGACCTATGAATACAAGAGCCACATTTATTTAGCAGAGGCAGTTTTAAATGTAAAGGATTTGGCAAGTCAAACAGCCTTTTATCAGCAAGTTATTGGTTTAGAAATCTTATCTCAAACTGAGACAGAGGTCGTTCTGGGACTTGGAGGAACAGCCTTGGTACAGCTGATTCAAACAAAAGAGAGCGGTGAAGTAAGGGAACATTATGGACTTTACCATCTGGCTATTCTCTTGCCGACACGAAAGGCTTTGGCTGATGTCTTGAAACACCTGATAGATTTACAGATTCCTCTCGTCGGCGGTGCAGATCATGGTTACAGTGAAGCTATTTACTTGGAAGATTTGGAGGGAAATGGCATCGAACTCTATCGAGATAAGCCGGTTTCCATATGGGATATTCGAGAAGACGGTCGTATTATAGGGGTCACTGAGGCCCTTGCGGCACAGGATATCTATGAGTTGGGGGAAAGAGTAGAGCCCTTTACTTTAGCAGATGGTACGAGAACGGGGCATATCCATTTGTCCGTCAAGGATAGTCGAAAGTCCAGCCAGTTTTATCAAAAGGTGTTAGAACTAGAGGATAAATTCAGTGTGCCTAGCGCTAGTTGGATTGCAGCTGGGGACTATCATCATCATTTGGCAGTCAACGAATGGGGAGGAAAAGGTCTGGCTCCGCGTAAGCAAGGCTTGCCAGGTTTGGCCTACGGTGTCATCGAAGTCGCACATAAAGAAGAAATGTTAACGATTGCTCAGAGAGCACAAGAAGTTGATGCACCAATCAAGTGGCTGACATCGAGCCAGCTGGAAATCACAGCCCCAGACGGAATTGTGACTCGTATTCGTTTAGCAAGGTAAAACTAGAAAACTCTAGTAAATTATCAGTATGGCTAGTTTACTTTTTGAAAAGTCTTTGATAACAGAACTGCGTGAGCTGGATGGGCGAGAATTTTGACAAAGAAGCTGATTAGAGATATAATGAAGAAAAATCGAGCAAGGAAAAAGAAATGACAAACTCAAAGTATATTACTCGTTTGAAACGTTCAGAGGGCCAGTTGCGTGGGATTCAAAAGATGATTGAAGAAGATCGTGATTGTGCTGATATTGTGACGCAACTGACAGCCGTGAAATCTAGTGTGGAGCGCGTGATTGAGATGATCATTACGGAAAACCTTACTGAATGTATCAATCAGCCACTAGATGATCCTGAAGCTCAAAAGGCACGCCTAGAAAAGGCTATCCGATACTTGATTAAAAGGAAGTGAAGTAATTGTTTACTTTATCATAAAGACAAAAATGCCATCAGTAGGATAGTTTAATGTAAGTTTTAACGTTGAGAAAAAGAGGCTCTATTTTTAGGCCTCTTTTTATGATTATTTTGATAAAATAATTCGATCAGAAGGATCAAAGTCAGTATCATCTACTGTAATTTGATTTCCGTTAACAGTGTAGATTTGTACATCATCACCAATGATCATACGTTGATTTGCTGGATCAAAAGTAACTTGTTTAATTTTTTGGTCACCGTCAGATTCTAATTTTGTCCATGTTCCTGTTTTACCAGTAACAGTCAAAGTAATTTGATCATGGTCATCTTGTCCTTGATAGGTTCCATCGATGTTTTCAGGTTGAGCTACTGGAGCATTTTGAGCTGGAGCAGCTTGGTTGTTATTGCTATTGTTAGTGTTTTGTTGGTTAGATTGCTGATTTTGTTGGTCAGACTGTTGATTTTGGTTAGATTGTTGTGTTTGTTGAGCAGGTTGTTGATTTTGTTGTTGAGCTGCAGGGGCACAAGCTACTAATAAACTAACACTGGCTAATGTTGCAACAGAAAGTGCAATAGTTTTTGATTTCATAGTGAATTCCTTCCTTAATGCCAAAGTTTTTAATTTTATACTGAACGTACTTAACAAATGGCATTCTATGTATTGTATCACTAAAAATATAGAAGTCAATTTATATGCTCAGTTATAGTTTATGAGGAGTTTGACTTGATTTTATCTAGAGCATTCTTACTCATACAAAAAGCAACGGCATATCTGTTGCTTTTTGTATGGGGTAATAGATTCTTGTAGAAGATTATTTATTCTACTTGACCAGGCCAAGCATTCATACCACCTTCTACGTTGGTAACGGTGAGGCCTTGGGAACTGAGAAATTGGCAGGCAGAGGCAGAACGCACTCCACCTTGACAGATGACATGGTATTCATGGTCAGGTTTGAATTCTTGGTATCCTTGTTCCAAGGTACTTAACGGAAGATTTTTGGCACCTGGTGCATGTCCTGCTTGGAATTCATGTGCTTCACGGACATCGATAAGCTCTAAATTTTCATGTTGATATTTTCCATAAAAGTCAGCCATACTGATACTAGTTTCCATATTCTACTCCTTCTGGCTTAGCCATTTTGTATAGTGAATAAGCGCCGTCAAGGTTTTGGACGGTAAATCCTGCTTGTTTGAGGATACGCTCTGCGATATAGCTGCGCAAACCACTGTGGCAGCTGACGATGTAGGCTTGGTTCTTGTCTAGTTCATCCAAGCATTCCCGTAGTTCGTTTAGGGGGATGTGAATGGTGTCGACTTTGAGTCGGCCACTTTGGAATTCGCCACTGGTCCGCACGTCTAGGAATTTCTTTCCCTTAGCCAGTTCGTCTTCGAGCTGGTACCATTGAACGTTGTCGCTGAGACCTTCGATAAGGTTCAAGGCTGCGTAGCCCAGCATATTGACGGGATCCTTGGCAGATCCAAAAGGTGGCGCATAGGTGAACTCCAATTCTGGTAAGTCAAAGACGGTGATATTTCCCTTGATAGCAGTTGCTAGGATATCGATTCGCTTGTCAACACCTTTCTTCCCAACTCCTTGGGCACCATAGATTTTTCCAGTATTTGGGTCAAAGAGGAGCTTCAAGGTCATATCAGTAGCGCCTGGATAATAACCAGCATGGTCTTTCCCGCTGACATGAAGGGCCTTGTAAGGAAGTTGATTCATGCTAAGGATACGCTCGCTTAGTCCAGTCGAAGCAGCTGTCATATCAAAGGCACGAACAATAGCAGTGCCGATACTGCCCTTGTTTGTACGTCCTAGTCCTGCGATGACGTCCGCTACTTGTCGTCCTTGACGATTGGCAGGAGAAGCGAGAGAGATGAGAGCGTCTTGGCCTGTAATCTCTTGCTTGACGACAATGGCATCCCCAACTGCAAAAATATCTTTTTGACTGGTTTCGTAATGTTCATCAACCAGAATCCCACCACGAAGTCCCAGTTCAATCCCCGCAGATTTGGCCAATCCGTTTTCAGGTTCAACACCGACAGAAAGGATGGTGAGGTCAGAAGTAATCTTTTGACCGTTTTCGAGAACGATGACTTTTCCTTGGTCTTCAAATCTAGTCGCAGACTGAGAAGTGATAACGCGAACGCTGTTTTTAACCAATTCTGCTTGGACAAAGGCTGCCATTTCTTGATCTAATGATGGTAAGACATGGGGGGCTTTCTCAACAATAGTAACTTGCAAGCCACGTTTTGCCAGATTTTCAACCATTTCAAGCCCGATAAAGCCTGCACCGATAACGACAGCTTCTTTTGGATGATTGTCCAAGGCTGCCATAATTTCATCGAGATCGGGAACATTGCGGAGCGTGTAGGCATTCTTAGCTTCTGCCAAACCTTCAATGGTAGGAACAAATGGTTTAGCTCCTGGGGAGAGGATCAACTTGTCGTAGCTTTCTGTGAATTCCTGTCCATCGTGTCGCACAGTCACAGTGTGCTCTGCTGGGGAAATACTGATGACCTCATGGAAAGGACGAACATCCAGATTAAAGCGTGCTTTGAGACTTTCAGGAGTTTGGACCAATAAACTATCACGGTTTGCAATTTCTCCTGAAACATAGTAAGGTAGACCGCAGTTTGCAAAGGAAACAAAGGGACCTTTCTCAAAAATAGTGATTTCAGCGTCTTCCATGAGACGTCTGAGACGGGTTGCCGCTGACATACCGCCTGCAACTCCTCCGACAATGATAATTTTCATTGACTTCTCCTTTATGCTTCTAGATGACCTTACCTGTCCAAGCGCTCATACCGCCTCGGACATTGATGACATCATAGCCTTTTTTCTTAAGCTTTTTCGCAGCTAGTTTGCTTCGCACACCAGAATGACAAATGACATAAAGTGTTTCTTTTGTTGTTGGTGTGTAGGAACCAATTTCGGTTAGAGGAACATTCTTAGCATTTTTGATATGACCTCTACGAAATTCCATTGGCGTCCGAACATCCAGTAGCTGAATCGGTTCTCTGAGTTTAGCTTCTAACTCGCTGGTAGAAATACTGTCAATTTTTGTAAATAAGTGAAACATAGGCACCTCCGAATATACCCTTATGGGGTATATTAAACCATGAAGTCAAGCTTTTGTCAAGCAAGTTGTTTTGACTTGGTGGAGATTGGTTGCGATTGTATTGTTTTTATTCTCAGTGTATCAGCTTCTTTCTTGACACTCGGTCAGCTTTTGATACAATAGTACAAAATTAGAGGAGGTAGGTTATGATTCAGAAACACGCGATTCCTATTTTAGAGTTTGATGACAATCCTCAGGCGGTTATCATGCCCAATCACGAGGGGCTAGATTTGCACTTGCCCAAGAAGTGTGTCTATGCATTTTTAGGTGAGGAGATTGACCGTTATGCGAGAGAGGTAGGGGCGGACTGTGTTGGCGAATTTGTTTCTGCCACCAAGACCTATCCAGTCTATGTCATCAACTACAAGGATGAGGAGGTCTGTCTGGCTCAGGCTCCTGTCGGTTCAGCTCCAGCAGCCCAGTTTATGGATTGGTTGATTGGCTATGGTGTGGAGCAGATTATTTCCACCGGAACCTGTGGTGTGTTGGCTGATATAGAAGAAAATGCCTTTCTAGTACCTGTTCGGGCTCTGCGAGATGAGGGAGTTAGTTATCACTATGTAGCACCTTCCCGTTATATAGAAATTCAGGCAGTGGCTATTGCTGTTATTGAGCGAGTTTTGGAAGCCAGAGGCATTCCTTATGAAGAAGTCATGACCTGGACGACAGACGGTTTTTACCGGGAAACTGCTGAAAAGGTGGCTTATCGTAAGGAAGAAGGCTGTGCTGTTGTGGAGATGGAGTGTTCTGCGCTTGCGGCAGTAGCCCAACTGCGTGGGGTTCTCTGGGGAGAGTTGCTGTTCACAGCTGATTCCTTAGCAGACTTGGACCAGTACGACAGTCGTGACTGGGGTTCAGAAGCTTTCGAGAAGGCTTTGGAACTCTGTCTTGAGATAGCCTCTCAGTTTTAGCTACTATTCTTCTTTTTATGGTACAATGGATGTATGTTATTCAAATTATTTGTGAAAAAAATTGAAAGAGCCTTGGGCGGACTTTCGCCTGCTCGTCGAATTTTTCTGAGTTTCGCTGGAGTTATTTTTATAGGATCTCTTCTTTTGAGTTTGCCTTTTGTTCAGGCAAGTGGTTCGCAGGCTACTTATTTTGACCATCTCTTTACGACGGTGTCCATGGTCTGTGTGACCGGCCTTTTTACGCAACCGGTGGCTACTACCTATAATGTCTGGGGGCAGTTGATTTGTATGCTCTTGATACAGATTGGTGGTCTGGGGCTCATGACCTTTATCGGGGTCTTTTATATTCAGGGGAAGCAAAAGCTCAGTCTTCGCAGTCGTGAAACCATTCAGGAGAGCTTCAGTTACGGAGAGACTCGGTCGCTGAAGGCCTTTATGAGCTCCATCTTTTTGACGACTTTCCTAGTGGAGGGTTTGGGTGCTTTTCTACTAAGTTTTCGTTTTATTTCTGAGTTCGGCTGGGGACGAGGCATTTTTACCTCTATCTTTTTAGCTATTTCAGCCTTTTGTAATGCTGGTTTTGATAATTTCGGCAGTAGCAGTTTAGTGGCTTTTAAGACGGATCCCTTGATTAATCTGGTCATTGCTGGCTTGATTATCACAGGTGGTCTTGGCTTTATGGTCTGGTTTGACTTGGCAACCCAGTTTGACAAGAAGAAAAAACGCCGTCTGCGTTTCCACACCAAACTAGTCCTCTTCTTGACTGCAGGGATTTTGCTGTTTGGGACAGTATCCACACTCTTTACGGAGTGGCACAATCCAGGAACTATTGGCAATCTCAGTGTTCCAGAGAAAGTGCTGGTCAGCTTTTTCCAAACCGTCAGCATGAGAACGGCCGGTTTTGCTTCTATTGATTATACCCAAGCTCGGCCTGTGACCTTGTTTATCTATATCCTACAGATGTTTCTCGGTGGAGCTCCTGGAGGGACGGCTGGGGGGCTCAAGATTACGACTTTCTTTGTCTTGTTGGTCTTTGCGCGTAGTGAATTGCTGGGCTTACCTCATGCCAATGTGGCGCAGAGAACCATTGAGGCTCGTACAGTCCAAAAATCCTTTAGTGTCTTCATTATCTTTTTGATGACCTTCCTGTTGGGCTTGGTGTTGCTGGGAATTACAGCAGAAGGAACACCGCGATTTATCTACCTCATGTTTGAGACCATTTCAGCCCTTGCGACAGTTGGGGTAACGGCAAATCTGACACCAGAATTGGGCAAGTTAGCCCTCAGTATTGTCATGGTGCTCATGTTTATTGGCCGTATCGGTCCCTTGACCTTGTTGGTTAGTCTAGCGGATTACCAGCCTGATAAGAAAGATTTGATTCAGTATATGAAAGCAGATATTAGTATTGGATAAGAAAGGAAGAACTATGTCAGATCGTACGATTGGAATTTTAGGTTTGGGGATTTTCGGGAGTAGTGTCCTGACGGCCTTAGCCAAGCAAGATATGAATATCATTGCCATTGATGACCACGCCGAGCACATCAATCAATTTGAGCCAGTTTTGGCGCGTGGAGTTGTTGGCGATATTACAGATGAGGAACTCCTCAGAACGGCAGGAATTGATACCTGTGATACGGTTGTAGTGGCAACAGGGGAAAATCTAGAGTCGAGTGTGCTTGCAGTCATGCACTGTAAGAGTTTGGGGGTACCAAGGGTTATTGCCAAGGTCAAAAGCCAGACAGCTAAGAAGGTGCTGGAAAAAATCGGTGCCGACTCGGTGATCTCGCCTGAGTATGAAATGGGGCAGTCCCTAGCGCAGACCATTCTCTTTCATAACAATGTTGATGTCTTTCAGCTGGATAAAAATGTGTCTATCGTGGAGATGAAAATTCCGAGTGTTTGGGCAGGTCAAAGCCTGAGCCAGCTAGATCTACGTGGTAAACACAATCTCAATGTTTTAGGATTTCGTGAACAAGAAAATTCACCCTTGGATGTCCAGTTTGGCCCTAATGATCTCTTGAAGGCGGATGCCTATATCTTGGCGGTCATTAACAACCAGTATCTAGATGATTTGGCAGAATTAAATTCGTAAAAAAATTAATATAAGTATTTTATAAGAGGGATTTAAGAAAAATTTTAACTTTTTCTTAATCCTTTTTAATTTTAGGAGATTATACTAGAGTCATCAAATAAAGAAAACCTCTAAGGAGAATCCTATGAAATTCAATCCAAATCAAAGATATACTCGTTGGTCTATTCGTCGTCTCAGTGTCGGTGTTGCCTCAGTTGTTGTAGCCAGTGGCTTTTTTGTCCTAGTTGGTCAGCCAAGTTCTGTACGTGCCGATGTGATCAATCAAACCCCTGCCCAAGTCGTGCCAGACGCTGCTTCGGTGAGTGAAAAGAGCGACTTACCAGCAGAACTTCTCAAAGAAGCAGTCGATACAGCTCTTCCTTCAGAACAGGCAGACTCAGCACCTAAAGCAAGCTTGGATACTACAAACTCTCCAGAAAAAGTGGATGTGGCTGCTAAAGACCAAGTGGTAGCGCCAAAAGAAGAAGTGCAAGCAAAACCAGAATCTAAGAAAGAAACAGAAGATGCGGTTAAACCTGCGACAAATCCTGCGCCTACAGTTTCTGGACAAGACCGTGAAGCAAGTGAAGTGCAGCCAGCAACTACCCCAGCTGAAGTGCAAAAAGGTGTGGCTGACAATACTAAAGACACAGTAGATGTCCCAGCTACTTACTTGGATAAAGCCAATTTCCCAGGCCCATTCACAGCCGGTGTTAACCAAGTCATTCCTTACGAATTTTTCGCCGGTGACGGTATGTTGACTCGTCTTATCTTGAAGGATTCAGACAAGGCCCCATGGTCAGATAACGGTTCAGCCAAAAATCCCGCCCTCCCACCAGTAGAAAACTTAGGCAAAGGTCTTTACTTCTATGAAGTAGACTTGGCAGGAACTCAAGGCAAATCAGATAAAGAGCTTCTAGACCTTTTGAAACAAAACGGCACTCAAAGTTATAAAGCTACTATTAAAGTGTACGGTGCTAAAGATGGCAAGGCTGATTTGAGCAATCTTGTAGCGACTAAGGATTTGGATGTCAACTTGAATGGATTAACTACTCCAGCTGAAGTACAAAAGGGTGTGGCGGACAATACTAAAGACACAGTAGACGTCCCAGCCACTTACTTGGATAAAGCAAATTTCCCAGGCCCATTCACAGCCGGCGTCAACCAAGTTATTCCATATGAATTCTTCGCCGGTGACGGTATGTTGACTCGCCTTATCTTGAAGGCCTCAGACAAGGCTCCATGGTCAGACAATGGTTCAGCAAAAAATTCGGCCCTTCCACCAGTAGAAAAATTAGGCAAAGGCCTTTACTTCTATGAAGTAGATTTGGCAGGGACTCAGGGTAAATCAGATAAAGAGTTGCTTGACCTCTTGAAACAAAATGGAACTCAAAGTTATAAAGCTACCATCAAGGTGTACGGTGCTAAAGATGGCAAGGCTGATTTGAGCAATCTTGTAGCTACTAAGGATTTGGATGTCAATTTGAATGGCTTAACCACTCCAGCTGAAGTCCAAAAAGGTGTGGCCGACAATACTAAAGATACAGTAGATGTCCCAGCTACTTACTTGGACAAAGCCAACTTCCCAGGGCCATTCACCGCCGGTGTCAACCAAGTCATTCCATACGAATTTTTCGCTGGTGACGGTATGTTGACTCGCCTTATCTTGAAGGCCTCCGACAAGGCTCCATGGTCAGACAACGGCTCAGCTAAAAATCCTGCCCTTCCACCAGTAGAAAAATTAGGCAAGGGTCTCTACTTCTACGAAGTAGATTTGGCAGGGACTCAAGGCAAATCAGATAAAGAGCTTCTTGACTTGTTGAAACAAAATGGAACTCACAGCTACAAGGCAACTATCAAGGTTTATGGTGCGAAGGACGGCAAGGCCGATTTGACTAATCTCGTAGCGACTAAGGATTTGACAGTGAACTTGAATGGACATCAGTCTCTTACTCAGATGCAATCAGGTTTCGTCCCATCTTCTAATGGTTCAGCTATGCCGGCTCCAATGATGAATAGTCATCAAGATGCGTCTAAGATGAACGCTCAAATGCCAAGTGCCAATCAGGATGAGATGAAATCTAAAATGCCAGCTGCTAGTCAGGATAAGATGATGCCTAACAAAGAGCAAGACAAAACCATGAATGCTAGTCAGTCAATGGCAACACCAAGCATGAAACAAGATCAAGCTCCAGCAACCTCAAGCAAAATGTCTGATGAAGGCAAGATGGCATCTAATAACAAGGTGTCAAGTCCAATGATGGATAATCAAATGAAAGACCAAAAAGACATGCTTCCATATACTGGTGAAGCCCAAACATCAATGGCTACTCTTGGATTCTTTGGATTAGCCTTGGCCGGACTTCTAGGTGGAATCGGTTTGAAAGCTAAAAAAGAAGAAAATGACTAGTCTAGCTACAGACTTTCTATCTAGGATATGAAAAATCTAGATATCGTTTAGAATGTTCGTAAAGAGATTAAAATAGTGTTATACTATGGTGGTATAGCACTGTTTTTTTCAAAGGAGATACAGATGGAAAAGACAATTTTACTCGTTGACGACGAGGTAGAAATCACAGATATTCATCAACGCTATCTGGTTCAGGCAGGATATCAGGTTTTGGTGGCCCATGATGGGGTAGAGGCTTTAGAAATCTTCCAGCGAAAACCAATTGATTTGATTATTACAGATATCATGATGCCTCGGATGGATGGTTATGATTTGATTAGTGAGGTTCAGTATCAATCTCCAGATCAGCCTTTTCTCTTTATCACGGCTAAGACCAGTGAGCAGGATAAGATTTATGGCCTGAGCTTGGGGGCAGATGATTTTATTGCCAAGCCCTTTAGTCCACGTGAGTTGGTTTTGCGTGTCCACAATATCTTGCGTCGCCTTCATCGTGGAGGTGAGACAGAGGTCGTCAGTCTCGGGGATTTACGGATGAATCACGCTAGTCATGAGGTCCAAGTCGGAGATGTGGCGCTTGATTTGACAGTCAAATCCTTCGAACTTCTATGGCTTTTAGTCAGCAATCCAGAGCGGGTTTTCTCTAAGACAGACCTCTATGAAAAGGTCTGGCAAGAAGACTATGTGGATGATACCAATACCTTGAATGTTCATATTCATGCTCTTCGACAGGAGTTGGCTAAACATGCCAGTGCAGAAACGCCTACTATCAAAACCGTCTGGGGTTTGGGCTACAAAATTGAGAAAGCACGAGGTAGTCAATGAAATTAAAAAGTTATATTTTAGTGGGGTATATCATTTCAACACTCCTAACGATTATCGTGGTTTTTTGGGCCATCCAGCGCATGTTAATTGAAGAAAGAGAGATTTACTTCCTAGTTGGAATGACTCTCATAGCTAGTTTTGTCGGTGCTGGGATTAGTCTCTTTCTCCTATCGCCTGTCTTTACATCATTGGCCAAACTCAAGGAACATGCCAAGCGGGTAGCGGACAAGGATTTCCCTTCAAATCTTGAAGTTCAAGGCCCTGTAGAATTTCAGCAATTAGGCCAAGCCTTCAATGAGATGTCCCATGATTTGCAGGCAACCTTTGATTCCTTGGAAGAAAGCGAACGAGAAAAGGGCTTGATGATTGCCCAGCTATCGCATGATATCAAGACTCCCATTACTTCGATTCAAGCGACGGTAGAAGGGATTTTGGACGGGGTTATCAAGGAGGGAGAACAAGCTCATTATCTAGCAACCATTGGACGCCAGACAGAAAGACTCAATAAACTGGTTGAAGAATTGAATTTTTTGACCCTAAACACAGCTAGAAATCAGGAGGAAACTACCATCAAAGACAGTATTTTTCTGGATCAGCTCTTGATTGAGTGCATGAGTGAATTTCAGTTCTTGATTGAGCAGGAAGAGCGAGATGTCCATTTGCAGGTAATCCCAGAGTCTGCCCGGATTGAAGGAGATTATGCCAAACTTTCTCGTATCTTGGTGAATCTGGTCAATAACGCTTTTAAATACTCAGTACCAGGAACCAAACTGGAAGTGGTAGCTAAGCTGGAAAATAACCAGCTTTCAATCAGTGTGACCGATGAAGGACAGGGGATTGCCCCAGAGGATTTGAAGAATATTTTCAAACGCCTTTATCGTGTAGAGACTTCGCGTAACATGAAAACAGGTGGTCATGGCTTAGGACTTGCGATTGCGCGTGAATTGGCCCATCAATTGGGTGGAGAAATCACAGTTACGAGCCAGTACGGCCTGGGAAGCACCTTTACCCTCGTTCTTAACCTCTCTGGCAATGAAAATAAAGCTTAAAACCCCTTTACAAATCTAGCTATTCATGGTAGAATGGATTTTGTGTGAAATATCAGCAGGAAAGCATGAAGCTCGTCAACAGGTGTCTTATGATAAGTAACCTTGGCTGTTTAGGCGAAGGGCATCTGCACGAATCAGGGCTTTCTAAGTGACTATTTCCACCTAAATATTATTTATATCAGGAGGACATTCACATGTCACGTTATACAGGACCATCTTGGAAACAAGCTCGTCGCCTTGGCCTTTCACTTACAGGTACAGGTAAAGAATTGGCACGTCGTAACTACGTACCAGGACAACACGGACCAAACAACCGTTCTAAATTGTCAGAATACGGTTTGCAATTGGCTGAAAAACAAAAACTTCGTTTCACTTACGGTGTAGGTGAAAAACAATTCCGTAATTTGTTCGTACAAGCTACAAAAATCAAAGGCGGAATCCTAGGTTTCAACTTCATGCTTCTTTTGGAACGTCGTTTGGATAACGTTGTTTACCGTCTTGGTCTTGCGACTACTCGTCGTCAAGCTCGTCAATTCGTAAACCACGGTCACATCCTTGTTGACGGAAAACGCGTTGATATCCCATCATACCGCGTAACTCCAGGTCAAGTGATCTCAGTTCGTGAAAAATCATTGAAAGTTCCAGCTATCCTTGAAGCAGTAGAAGCTACTCTTGGACGTCCAGCATTCGTATCATTTGACGCTGAAAAATTGGAAGGTTCATTGACTCGCTTGCCAGAACGCGACGAAATTAACCCAGAAATCAACGAAGCACTTGTCGTTGAATTCTACAACAAAATGCTTTAATTTTAAGAAATATCTTACAAAAAGCCTACAACAGTGGGCTTTTTGCTTTGTCTTAAAAGCTTGATTTCTGGGTTTGTCCCCCTTTTTGTCCCCCTTCACAAAGAACTAACAGCTTTCTCATAAAATGAGACGGCTGTTTTTGTTTTTTCTTTGGAGAGATGACTGTAAGTGTTCATAGCCATAGCTAGTGTAGAATGACCTAGTTCCTTACCAAATAGTATGGAGAATGGACTTGAACCAAGAGCGAACGCCGAGAAAATACAAAAAAGCACTTAGAATAGTCTAAGCGCTCAAGAGTAGTGGACGGTGTGCCTGTCCCGTCATCTCATACTATGAAGTTGCGTAGCGACACTATCATTTCTACCTCACTTCTCTTTAAACTAATTATATCATAAAGGAGTAGCAGCTTGACCACTGACGAAGTAGAAAAGAAGCTAAAAAGCTATTGTAATGGTGTCCTGTGGATTGAATATTAGGATAGGAAAGTTTATAATGAAGTTAAAGTAAAGGAGGTTTCGTTTTAGATTTGATGATACCACCAAGCAAAGAGTTATTGATTTTTTATAATCAAATTGATTAGTGGGTTGATCAAGTTTATCCAGACCAAGATAAACCTTCTTTATTGTTTAAGAAAGACACTTCCCAATCTATTTTAGATTTATTTTATAGCATTAAACCGAAAATTGGTTTTGATTCCCTAGAACGCAAGTATTGAAATAATAATTATGGACAAATTAATCATGAAAAATAAGATAATTGATGTTTATAAAATTGCGAATCGTCTTGTTTCTATTACTGTTGAGAATCCTGATTTTTCAGATTTGAAAATCAATCAGTTTGTTAGAATTGGAGAAAAAGAGTATAGGGTACGTAGTGTCCCTATGATTCATTTAACTCCACCTAAATCGATCTTTGAAATAGATACATTTACAATTGACTACACTGAGGATGACTTGATGAATAAAGAGGCGGTATTTAGAAGATCGAATAGCGAATCTTAATGGATCGATAGAAATTATAGCAATAATATGGTGTTTGTGGTAAAAGACATATAAGGGATAATAGAAAATAAAGGTATTTAAAGATGATTAAAATTTCAATCAGTTTGTTGCTAGATGCGATTGAAGATAACATCAACGACGAAGAACTTCAATCTATCGATTTCGAGAGTCATATTAGAAAAATTACAAAAGAATTCCAGGGAGAAAATGGCGAATTCTTAGTAAAAGAAGAAGCGTTTGAAACACTCCCTTTGGACAGAGATAAAAAGGATAAAATCATTGAGCAAATAAAACATAATAGTCAAAATGTTTTCGAAGACGATTTCGATACCTTGTTGCAATTATATTTTTGAGCACCAAGAATAATTCAAGCACTTATTTCACACTAAATAGAAAATGACAAAGATTGATAAACAAATTATTACGATGTACAAAATAGAAGATGGAGCCTCTAAGAGGCAGTATTCTATTGTGAGTGGAGGTTGTAAAGGTATTGCAACTATCGATAAAATTACTTTGGAATATAGCTATGTTGGAGATGATTTAGGACAATTTGCTTCGTTTGTCAAAGATACTTTGATTAAAAGTATTAAGTTAGAAAAAGAATTGCCAGATAAGTTTTCGTATGGCTTTGGATAAGTTGTGGAATATCTTATATAGGAGAACCAAGATATATTATGGCAATATTTGATGATTTACGAGCATTGTATGACAATGGTTGGGACGCTTCTTTTGATTATAAGGGTCAAGTGTGTGGTATTTTTCCTAATTCTGTTTATGACATTGTCGTCGTACTTGGAGATAATGAATATAAAGTGGTATCTTTTGATGAGTTAATTTCTTTACAGATTAAAGGGAAAACTTTGCTGGAAATCATGAGTGAGACGGAAGTGCAATATGGTTGAAGGACGCTAGAGAAAAAGATAGACAATAAATTCAGATGCACAGATTGAAAGTTGAGAAAAAAGTGCTATAATGAAGATATGAAGGATAGAGGTTGAGAATCTGTCACCAACGCGCCACTTATAAGTGGGTCGAGAAATGCAGGAGCCCCGACAGTCCTGCCTATCCTTGCAAGTCAATCAGCCCTTAGCTATGATCTAGGGGCTTTTTGCTTTGTCTTAAAACGTTGATTTCTGGGTTTGTATAGAGATTTGCTAGTAAGGTTATTTGTGTATCTAAGTCTATGCTAAATTCACCAATCTTATAACACTGAAGCCTGTGGTTTGAGTCCGCTTCACTGAAATTAGCACACGCGCTACTAGCCTCCATTCTATAGCAAAGAAATCAACTCTTTTCTAGGGGATTTCCGCCCTCATTTTTGTCTTTTGTGCTAAAATAGACTTATAAATTGAAAATAAGGAATGTTTATGAAATCGGGTAATGGTTTTTGGAAAGGCTGTCTCTATTTTTGGGGCTTCTTGTTCTTACTGGGCCTTTTGGTTCAATATGCTCTTCCGCTTGCGGCTTGTGTCCTGCTAGGCTATGGTGGTTATCGTCTCTATAAACGTTGGCGCTATCCTCTTTTACAGGATGCTTCGCTCGATGATCGGATTGAGCTTTTAAAAGCTCGGATTCGTCAAGCAGACAAAGATATTCAGCAATTAGAGGGAATCTTGGTAGAAAAAGGTTCAGAGTCCTATAAGAGTCTGGCTAATCAAGTATTAATCGAATTGCGGGAAATCCATCAGGAGGCGGATCGTCTCAAGTCCTATATCGATGATGATGTCTATAATCGTATTGATAAAAAGGTTCGTACAGTACGGGCAACTATCGATGTTCAGCTAGAACGTTTGGATAGAGAAAGTCAGGTAGATATTGAAAATGCGGAGCCAGAGGAATTAGCTCCAGAATTATCCCAGACCTTGGCCAATATTGCTATTGACCATCAGGCCATTTTAGACAAGATTGCTACCTCTGCTGATGGTGATAAGGAAGAATTGACGGCCATTCATAGTTTGAAGATGGAGAAATTCCAAACAATTTTAGAAGGCTATTTAAAGATTAAGGCCAATCCGAAGAACTATAATCGGGCAGAAGAACGCTTAGAGCAAGCTAAAGCAGCCATCGAACAATTTGACCTTGAGCTGGACCAAGTCTTGAGAGAACTCAATGAAACAGATATGCGAGATTTTGATATCAGTCTGCGTATCTTAGAAAAAGATCGTAAAGAATAGGTTAGAAACAAAGGAGTAACCATGACAGAATTTAATTTTGATATTGACCAGATTGCCAATAATACAGTAGCTAAGGTGGATAAAACAACCCAAATCATCGAGACAAATACTGGCTCAGACAAGACCTTGACCTTCCTTGAGAAGCTGAGCCCTGAGCAGCAAGAAGGAATCAAGGCGCACGTGCCCCAGTTGGTAGACCAGTTTGTCACCAATCAAAATGCTCTCTTAGATTTTGGCCAATCTGCTGTAGAAGGTGTGAATAATACAGTCAATCGTATCTTGTCAGAACAAAAGAAACTGCAGATTCCCCAAGTGGATGACTTACTCAAGAATACCAACCGTGAGTTGCAAGGCTTTGTAGTCAAATACAAGAACGCTGAAATTGCTGAGTTAGAAGAAAAACCAAACTTTTTGCAACGATTGTTTAACAAGAGCAAGAATACCCTACAAGAATTTTACTTTGATTCAAAAACAGTGGAGCAAAAGCTCGATGGTATGGCTGCCGCAGTGGTCAAGCAAGAAGATGTCTTAGCTCGAAATATCGTTTCAGCTGAGATGTTGATTGAGGACAATACTAAATCCATTGAAAATCTAGTGGGAGTGATTTCCTTTATCGAAGCCAGCCAGACAGAAGCTGGTAATCGCGCTGCAGAACTGAAAGCTCAAGTTGACCAACTCGATACAAGTACGGTAGAATACCAGACTAAATCACAAGAATTGGCCCGCATGGCTGAAGTGGTCAATACCCTTGAACAACAACATACTGAGTATGTCAGCCGTCTCTATGTTGCCTGGGCAACAACACCTCAGATGCGCAATCTTGTGAAGGTGTCATCTGATATGCGCCAAAAATTGGGCATGCTTCGTCGCAATACGATTCCTACAATGAAGCTTTCCATTGCCCAACTTGGTATTTTGCAACAATCAATGAAATCAGGTGTCGTGGCAGATGCCATTGTCAATGCCAATAATGCTGCCCTTCAGATGCTAGCTGAGACCAGCAAGGAAGTGATTCCGCAGATGGAGAGAATTGCCCAAAGCCCGACAGTAGCTGTTGAGTCTGTTACCAAACTGGCTGAAAGTCTGGTTGCACAAAACCAAGGTATCGTCGCAGCGATTGAATTGGGTCGTCAGAAACGTGCCCAACTAGAAACAACCATCGTCAAGTCCGCAGAAATGATCAACGATTCTGTCAAACTACGCGATGAGAAAATCGTCCAAGCCCTTCTAGACCAAGGAAAGGCCGCTCAGAAAGAAGTACAAGAATAATACACAAGTCCCCTGTAATGTAGATTTGCAGGGGATTTTATTCGTTTTTGTGGACAATCCAGGCGGAATACTTTTTCCCAAGCCAGAGAGCAAAGAGGAGATTGATAACGACGATTCCTGAACCGACCAGTGAAAATAGGAAAAATTCACTAGTCGAAACTCGCCACAAATGCACGATGTCTGTAATCAAATAAGCACTGATAGGAAAACAAATGGTAGAAGTAATCAGAGCAGGGATATACTTGCGAAGAAGGATTGATTGTCCGATATGGAGCAAGAGATGAAGAGCAAAGGCCACAAATCCCCCTAACCAAATTAATTCGAAAACTCTAGATTGAGTAAAATACGCTAATAAAGTGATGGATAAGACAAGGATGAATTCCTCAAAAACAGCAAGGGCAAATCCCTCTGTTGTCATTTCTTTGTGGATTTTGAGAATAGTTGGAGCCTTTTGGGCCAGCAAGGTTTCGTTGAAATGAATCCAAGGGACAAGACCGATAATTTCTTCCATATCGTGAAAGATAAAAAGTAGAGGGAACATCCAAAGATAAAACGCCATAAATCTCTCCTGAAAAGCTATAGATTGCTAACTAATAAAGCAAAAAACGCCCAGTAAGGCGTTTTGAGTTAGGTATGCTTATTTAACTTCTGTAAGGAATACTTAAAATCTATTTTAGTTGTGATAAACCCTATTAAATCAATGTTTATAAGCTATTGATTTGGATAAAACTGTCAGAGGTTGCCAAAAAGGTTGCCATGAATTTTATGAGGTTAGCTCCGCAATTTTATTTAGATAAATATCTACCGCTTGTGTTTGATTTTTAGGGGCAAGCTCGGCATATATGTCCATAGTAGTTTTGATAGACTTATGTCCCATGCGAACCTGTAACTCTTTCCAATTCATACCAGCATTTAACATCATTGAAGCGTGTGTATGACGGAATAAGTGAAAACCATAGTCAGGTAGATCAACTTCCTGTAATCGTCTTTTGAGTGTAGCACGTTCATTCCTATCGCACATATAGTTTCCGTAAATTGTTGGGAAAATCAACTTGCTTTTTGAAAGACCGTTCTTCTTGAAATAAAGATTCATTTCATCATGGAAGTTTTGAAGTTGCTCAATAATTTGGTACGGAACAGCTATTTTTCTATTGCCCGAATCAGATTTAGGAGTATTTTTACAAACAACCTTTCCTTTTAATCCTAACTTAGGGTTTGCATTTTTCCATACAAGAGTTTTAGTGACTAATATTTCAGAACTTTCAAAATCAAGGTCATATATAGTCAAAGCTAATAGCTCATTGATTCTCATTCCTGAAGCAAGTAGACTGTCGCAGATAACTTTAAATCGCCGATTAGCTCTAGTATTAGGTAAAGTATCGACGAAATTTAGCCAGATAGTTAAATCTTCATCATGAAGAACCATAATGCGTTTTTGATTGCTTTTTGGTTTTGGTGGAATCTTGATAGATTGAACAGGATTATATTTGAGTTCAAAATGCGTTATTCCAAAATTAAAAATCTCTCTTAACTTGTGGGCGATTGCTCCAAAATCTTTTGCACTTCCTTTTTTAGCTCGTTTATTACCGGCATCGACAGATTCTTTAGATTTTTGGGCAAGCTCGTTAATCCATTTTTGTATATCGGAAGAAGTGATTTTATCTGGTTGATAGTGTCCGAATTTGGGGAGGATATAGGTGTCTAGATAGTTCCTCACTCGGTTTAGAGTGTTATCTGAGCTGATCCAAGTTTCGTAGTTGGAGAACCACATTTCAGCTAGATCTGACAAGGTAGCAATGCTAAAAGTTTCTTTCCTTGTTGAACCACTTTCTTCCCAATCAATTTTAGCTTGAATAATTTTACGATCTAAGGATCGTAGGGTTTTAGCTGTTACAGTTGTTTTTACAGGTTTTCCAGTCTTTATATCTAAGCCTAGATAGACGCTCTTTACTGAATAACTAATCTCGCCATTATCCTTTACTTTCTTGAGGACGTTTTTGCCTTTATGGGTGATTTTTTCTATATTCATAGTTGCTCTCCTCAATCAATCGAAGAATTGAAAAAAGCTAAAATAGATAGTATCTCACTTTCTTTTTTGATACTTCTATTCTAGCACATTTCACTTTTAGTTGTGGCTTAAAAACTCTAAAACAGTATCAATATGATAGTAAACGGTTCTAGTACCCTCAATAGGTGGTTTTAAACGTTTTAGACCTCTATTTTCCCATGACTTTAATGTGTTAGGGGAAATACTGAGTAAATCTAAAATCTCTTTTTGTGTGTAGATGCATGAACTTCTTTTTTCGCTGTTCAAATTCTTTAGCATTTCAATGATAGTGTGAAGCAGGAGTTCTATTTGCTTCATTTCATGGTAATCTTGTGACATACTATTCTCTCTTTCTTTGCAACAATAATCGAAATATGGCATAATGGTAGTAGAGATTGGCCTTGGCTTATCTCGGAATACTTATTTGCTATTACTTTCTGATTTGGATGGTTTGGAAGTAGTAGCATTTTTTCTTCGATTATTGCTTGGGTTCATAGAACTGTGAAATGCATCCTTTTCGAAGTCATAGTTTAATACACTTGGATTAAACTTATCGAATAGGTATGCAAATTTTTCAATTTGTTCCTTGCTGTATCTATCGAACTCTTCAGGTGTAAATGTAATGGTTTTATACTTGAAGCTACCATCATTTTCTTTAGTTTTAAAATGAAAGATAACCTCAGTAAGTCTCCGTTGTAACTGTTTATAGCTATCAACTTCTCGTTGACCCTCTGCTACCATTAAGTCATAAGCTTGTTTTGGAGTGAAAATTGATGTGATGTGGATTTCATTCCAAAGAGCGATTGTATTTGTGTAACGGGCATGTAGCTGAATAGGGTAAACATCTGTCACCTTAAGAAATTCTTTGTATGGCATGCCCTTGAATTCATCCATAAAAAGTATAGATTCAGCGCAATATAGGTCAAGCCCACCATTGTCAAAGTCAGTCCAGATATAGACATTATCCCGACCATGCTTTTTCTTTAAATCAACTTGCGTGTGCGATTTTCCATCTCCAGACTCTCCCACATGCCAGTATACTGCCATTTCTTTTTCGTCTGGAGTATGAGAAAGTCGATACTGAAAGAAGTGTTCACGAATCATTTTAGAGTATTTACGGAACTCAAAGTTACTCCCCATAATTTCTTCAGGAGTAGCTCCGTTCTCTATTTGTTTCTGAATGTAATCAAATTCACTTCGGTGACCTTGATTTCCAGCTCTAAGCTCACCGTGAATCTTCATAGGTACTACAATAGTATGTGCCTTTTCTTCATGATCTCCGCTTTTTTCAAGGTAAGCAATGACTTGCTCTCTAGTTCCACGGGTAACTTCTATATGTATAGTGGGATAGAGTTTTTGAAGAGCCGAGAATCGGAAAGCTTGTTTATCTTCAAGCACCATGTGACAATGATGAGTTCCGTTGTCACCGATTTCATAGTTAACAGCGCAGACAACGTTTTCATTTCGTGCAATCCACCGTTCCATTAAGAAATAGACAATTTCCTCGGGGCTGAGAGGTTCATCGGTATCTGGAAGGGACTTGCGAAACTCTTGAATTCTTTTTTTAGTTTTTTCATTGTATGTATCGCTATCAAAAAAATCTGATTTCTTATCGAACAACTTATCAACGTTGTTCAGAACACAACAGAAACTACGAGCGCGAAAGTCTGATGAAACTTTATAATTTGTCATGAATCTTCTCCTTTGTCACTTTCTTATTGTGACAATTTTATATCCAATTATACTAGTTATAGTAATGTTTTAGTTAGTTTGTCATGTTGTCATGAAGTTCGGGGTAATACTAGCCCGAACTTAGCCAGCTAAAGCTGGCGAGGCTGTAAGCTTATCCTTCGCCTGAGGGGCTACGGGCAACAGCCTCCTCGCTTTTTGGTAGTCCTCGATCTAGTAAGCCAGTTATTAAATATGTTGCTTTATCTATATCTTTAATAGTATAGGTTCTAGCTTCAATAACGAACGAACCATCAAACTGAATATTAACTTCGCCTTGGGATTTATTGCGATTAACCTCGTCATCAGGGAACAGCATCTGTTTAGCTTGGGGACTTAATCTTCCAATTGAAATTTTAGAGGAAAAATTTTCCCTTCCACCAGGAGGAAACAAGGAGGAATCCCCTCTTTGACAGACACATATAATGTGATAATTGATCTGTCTTGATAATCGTAACAAATTCCCCATTTTCTGTAAAAACTCCTCTTTGTCAGCTTTTTTGGGAATGCTTTCAACTGTACTTTGATATTCTTCAAATATCAAAAAGAAAGGAGGATATTTTTGGTTAGGATTAAGTCTACGATTTTCAAAAATGCTATAAGCTTGCCGAAAACCATCGTAAACGGAATCACCAAGATACACATTATCTAATTGTCTCCACTGCCAATAGTCTATTCCTTGTTTGTAATCAAGTATCATAATAGAAGCATCATCTGAATGAATTTTTAATATACTTAGTATATATTTAATGAAGTAAGATTTCCCGCTATTTGTTGGTGCGGAAATGAGGAGATGTGGGAAGCGAGTGCAGTTCCATTCAATAGGTTCGTTGCTACTTTCTTTTCTCAGTATATTCAATTTAAGTGTCATCAAATTTCTCCTTCGTCATCGTAGAGGGGTTTAGCCTGACTGTGCTTAAGACGATTTAAATCTTCTTTAGAGATTAGATTAATCTTGAGTTTTAAATAAGGTTCTTCCTCTACCATGTTAAACATAACATCAAGGTTATCATTGTAACTACGTACCGTTTGACGTAGCTCCATTTTCCAATCATCAAAGTCTTGTTGAACTGGCATTTTTGATAACCAGAGATAGAAATCTTGTCTCTCTCGTTGTATCCCATTTGGGAAATGAATTGTGTTCAGATATATACTGAGCTTTGAAGCTTGATGTATAAGCTCAGCATAAAAATCTGAATAATAGTTTTGTTCTTCTTGAGAGTCAATAAATAACTTTAACAAATGTTGAATTTGCAAGTTTGTGTTTTTGATAGCTTTCGGAAGTAACTCTTCACGAGGCAATGTATAGACAAGAATAATCATATTAACAAATACAAACCCTGAGTATAGTATTAAAAATATGGATATTAAGTAGAGTACTGACTGTAAAATGTAAATCATTAAAGTTTATCTCCTGTTAAACGCTTCGTTATACTCTAACGTAATATTCAAACGTAACTTATCATCTGTCCACGATTCAAAATCGTAGTAAATTATCATCCCATACGGGTAGCTATTTGTTGTATATGAAACCATATCATATAGTTTTTGAGCATGCTGTTGTTGAGCTGTTGTGATAAAAGGGTTTTCTCTTTGTTTTAATAGCAGAGAGTCTTTTTTTACAGCATAACTAGGAACAAGTGCTTGTAAGTCTAGATATCCTCTGCTCTCATAAGATATATATTCAAACTTACTCACTAGATTCAAACGATCTTCTAGACTTAAGTTAACTAGTTGATCGCTCCCCAGTATTCCTAGCAACTTTTCACACTCTTTGACACATCGATCAAAAGTAATCGAAGGATTTTGTCTGATTGCCTCTTCAAAAATTTTTTTCATTTTTAAACTCTCCTTGTAATTTTTTTTTGTCAGCACGAAGAAAATTAAGCAGTTGGTGATCTAGCTCTTTTTAGAATCATACTTATTCCTCTATCGTTGCTTTCTCAGCTTTAATAGATAACGCTGCTCTATTATTAGATAGATAAGCTGAAAATGTTACACGTTGTAATCTTAAATTGATTTTTTCATCTAGATACGGAGTGTATTCTGAAACTGTCGAATTGTTAACTTTTATGATTCTAGTAATATATTTTCCAGAATCATTTCGAAAACCAACATCCAGTTTTACGTTTCCAGTTGCCTGTTTTGTTTCAAAGTCTATTTCTTGACTCAAACCTAGCAAATTTACAGTTATAAGAACTTCTTCACATAAAAGCATTTTTTTTATTCCTTTCGCCAAAATCTTTACATATTACTACTGTGTAGGACTTGTTCAGCAATAATAATTACTACAGAGTATTAGGTTATTTTACATTGGAATCACCACCTTTATAATCATTTTATATTTTTATTTAGATTAAAAACTCGCCAATTTCATAAGATTTTTGAGAAATTTATTATAAGGTTTGACTAATTCACAACTATTATCCCAAAAGAAATAATTATAAGCTTCTATATATCTTCTTTGGAAATGGTTATTTGTAAAAATTTGAAGAACAAATGCTTTATTAATTGTATGTAGAGAAAAAATTCTTTGTAGGGTTCGGCTACTGATAGTTGGATAACCATATTCATTTTCAGGTATTCCAAGATCAGTACGATATTTTCTAAATTCCTCAGAATTATCATACTGCATTAATACATCATAGAATGCATAGTTTTTTGGAGGCTTCCTGGTATAAAATTTACTATAGTATTGAAAAGTGAACCAGATACAAGTTATTTTTGCAAGATAATCAAAATCTTCATTTTTTATTTTCGCGGGAATAACTTTAGGGTTACAACCTATTTCTTTAAATCTTTGTAAATCCATTCTTTTAACCTCTTTATTGCAAGTTTTAGATCGCTGTATAGAACTTATTTCAGAAACATTGATAATAACATTCTAGAATTAATTTTATTACAAACAACGATCTTTTTTTGATTATGTTGCTATTATACATGTTAAAAAAATCACAATATTTTGTATTTCCCCCTCATCCCAATAGCTTTTTTGGTATAATTAATTTATAGTAGTGTATTGGGGAGGGGAATTGATATGCAAAATAATATTTCATGTTTTGAAGTTTTAATAGAATTATATGAAGAAAACAAAGCATTACAAAATGAACTAAGAATTATAGTACATGATATTGAGATTTTAAAACAATATATTTACTATTGGAAGAGTTATAAGTTGTTAAGAGATATAAGAGAAGCATTTATACCTAGGAACTTTTCAAGCTCTAATAAAAGAGGTTTTGTAGAAGATTATTGTGGAGAGAGTAAAAAAACGGATTGGAAAGTTTTTTCAGTTAAGGGAACTACAAAATTTGTAATTTCTTTACTTTTTCAAAAAATTAAAGTTGAGTCAGAAACTATAACTGATATGTTAGAGGGGACAGTAGATGATTTTTTTGAAGACAAAGAATCGGAATTAAGTGAACTATATTTGACTCAGCAAGATCAAGGTTTAATTCGTAGTTGTCTAGCTTTTGCTAATAAATACAAAGCAATAAAAGGTAAAAATACTAGATATAGTATATTTGAGCTCTCTAGTGAGCAACTAGACGATATGAAGTCTTTTTTGCTAAAATTTCTTATGTATTCACAGGATGAAATCGATTTTGATATTGATTATTCAACTCTTGAACAATATCTGAATAAGGCTAATTTTTTAAATATATTAGAAGAATTAACTGTTAGTTTAATTGATTCTAAAAATAGTAGTGAAGAACAAACCAATATTTGGCAAATTATGCTTTTCCTTGCTAAACTACGTATAGCAGTTACAGATTCGGGACCTTTACAACCGAGGGAAATCACTAAAGATAAGGGTAGAAATAATTTTTTAGAATTTTCAACAAAAATGACTCTTAATGAATTAAAATTTGAAACTGAAAAACTACAAAAGGAACTAGAATTATTGTTCGCTCCGCTATTAGATAGTCGTTTTATTTGTAGTAGTTTATATGAGTTCTTTTTTGAATGTCGAGGGAATTTAACAAAATAAAAAGCCAAGTTCAAAAATACTTGGCTTAATTTATTTGCTTTAATATATCTCGGAGAGCTTTTATAGTAGGTTCTCTTTTTTCTGTTGGTAGGTTTCTAATATCTTCAATGAGTTGTGAAAATTCTCCGCTTTGATTTTGATTTTCAATATTAAAAAAAGTATTCATATCAACTTCAAGCGCTTGTATGATTTTTTCAATGGTCTCAAGCTTAACGTTTAACTGTTTATTCTCTAATCTATAGATATAGTTGAATCCCAGATCAGCCTTTTCTGCTAGATATTCTTGTGTCATCCCGCTTTTCAGTCTTAGAAGTCTGATTTGTTTTGCAACAAATTCTCTTAAATTTATTTTTTCAGTCATGATAGTACCTCATAACTATCATACAAGTTTATCCCATTGAATAAATCGCTGTCAAAAGACTGAAATTACAACAAAAATAATATTTAAAAGACTGTAAAATATGGTATAATATTATTCATAAAACAGTCTTTTAAGACATAAAGGAGTTTATACGATGGAATCAAACACACAAGGTCACGGAACCATCAAGAAATTGCGTACTGGTGCAGTCGTTTCTACTTTAGCACTTACAGCTTTTGGGGTATCTACTGGGGTATCAGCTAGTGAGACTGAAGTAGCAGTTAATGAACCTGCAACTAAAGTAGTTGCTAAGGACGAGGTAGTCCCTAAAGTTCCTAGTCAATCGGACGTAGATAAGGCTAAGGCTGAGTCAGATAAAGCTAATCAGGATGTAGCTAAGCAAAAAGAAGTTGTTGCATCTACTGAAGCAAACATTGCAACTACCGAAAAGACTATTGCTGATACTACTAAGAAAGTAGAAGAGGCTGAGTCTGTTACACCTGAAAAGGTTGCTGAGGCTAAGGCAGACGCTGAAAAGAAAGCCAACGAGCTTGCGACTGCTGAAAAGACTGTAGCTGATGCTGATAAGTCTGTATCGACTACTGCTGAAAAGGTTGAAGACCAAACTAAGGTAGTATCTAATGCTGAGGAAACTGCCACTGATACTGCTAATAAGGTAGCTGACGCCCAGAAAAAAGTAGATTCTCTTTCATCTACTACTGATGTTGCTCCCCTTGAAAAAGAGGTAGCTAAGCTTACTACTCAGGTTGCCGAAGACACTAAAGCAGTAGCGACTGCTCAGACTAACCTTGATAATGGTAAAAAAGCTCAATCTAATAAAGACCAAGCTATCAAAGACGCTCAAACTGGGGTATCTAGTGCTGAGTCTAATCTCGCTCAAGCCACTACAGCCCTTGCTAATGCTAAAGCTAACCAATCTAACAAAGATAAGGCAGTCACTTCAGCTAAAGCCGACCTAGACCGTGCCAAAGAAGAGCTTGCTGATGCTACTGAAGGTCAAGCACGTTTCACTGTAAGTAAAGAGTATGTTTCTTTGTTGAAAGAGTATGCTAAATCTCAAAGTACATCTGTATCTAAACAACTTGAGGCTCTAGGTAAGAAAGAAATGGAAGAACGTGGGTATCTTGGAGACACTGAGAACAACCCTAACCGTTTCAAAGCTAATGATAAAGACCGTAAAGTTAAAGTTGACATAGCTAACCTAACTTCAGAAGTAGGGCGTGAAATCAACTTGTTCACAGCTGACCTTATCAATCAAATCCGTGATGCTTTTGGTACACCTCGTGCAATCGTAACAGAAGACTCAATGGGTATTGCTAAAGAAGTAGCAAAAGCGTCTAAGACAGAAGGAGACCACGACTTTGATGCCTTAGATAAGGTAGGTAAAGACTATGGAGTTCTTCTTGCAGAAAACCTTGGGTTTAGCGATACAGAGGTATCAAATTTAGCTGAGTTAAAAGAATCAATTTATGAGAATCTTATCGCTATGATGTTCCTTGACTTTGAACCTAACTGGGGGCACGCTTTAAGTCTTGCAAGTCTAGACAATACAAAACCAAATGTTGTGTATCAACAATACATTGGGGTATCCGTTCGTAAGAACAAGGAGTTCCCTTTTAGCTTGCATATTGACGGTACATCAGATAACGTCATCAAAGAATCATCTAAATTCAACAAAACCAAAGTAGTCACAGCAAACAATAACGCTAAGGCTCTCCAAGAAAAACTTTCACTGGCTCAATCAACTTATGACAACGCAGTCAAAGCCTCTCAAGAAGCTAAATCAGCGGTACAATCAGCCCAAACTGACTACACTAATGCTGAGACAGCTCTTGCCAATGCTCGTACTCACTTGTCAGATTTGTTAGGTAACAAGATTGATGTTCCAGCGCTTGAAAAGGCTCTTGCTGATGCTCAATCTAAACTAGCACAAGACACTAAAGCTTTGCAAACAGCTAAGGAATCACTTGCTCTAGCTAAATCAAATGCTACTGACAAGGCTAAGGCTCTTGCTGAAGCTAAGTCAGCTCTTGAGACTGCTAAGGCTGAACAAGTAACTGCTAACCAATCTCTTGAAACTGCCAAAGGTGAATTGGAAGTCCTTACTAAGGCTCATGATGTAGCAGTATTGGCTCGTAAGTCAGCTGGTCAAGACCTTGCTCGCAAACGTGAAGCGTCTAAAGAAGCTAGCGACACTTATGAAGTCCTTGCTCTTTCCCTTACTAAACGTGATGAAGTCCTTAAGGCTTTGGACAAAGAGCTTACTGATGCTAATGCTAAACTTGGTGTACTTCGTGCTGAGTTGAAGACTGCTAAGGAAGAGTTGGCTCGTCTTGAGGGTATCGCAGAAGCTAAGGCTCGTATCCATGCTAACTTGAAAGACCTTAAAGACCGTTATGAAACAGAACAAGCAGAAAAACGTCGCTTAGAAGAGCTATCTCGTAAAGCAGACGCAATCCGTAAAGCAGGTGGTCAACCTAAAGAAGTTACTGACGCTAACGGTAAAGTAGTTGACATCGTAGATGCGAAGGCTCAGAACAAACCAGTAGTTGCGACAGTAGGAACTAAAGACGATAAAACATATCAAGCTCCTGCAAAAGCTACAAATGCAAAAGCAGAATCTAAGAAGCAACTTCCAAATACAGGAACAAAGGAGACGATGCTAGGCTTATTAGGTTTTAGCTTAGTAGCAAGTTTAGGATTAGGGTATACCAAAAAGAACTTAAGAAAGTAAAAAATAAAAAATCTTCTTACTTATTGTAGGAAGATTTTTTTTGGATTCCTAAAATTTATTGAAAAGACTGCGCTATTCCAACAATTTTTAGGAATGAAAAAAGTCCTAGAAAATTCTTAGGACTTTACATTCTTCGATTGTTGACTTTCTTTTTTATTTCAAAAAAGGTTGCCAAAAAGGTTGCCATAGAACTGATTTCAAATGATTTGTAATGAAATTCAATGTTTTAAAAATCGCATGAAATCAATGTTTTTCAGTATGTACTGAAATGTAATGAAACCTTATTTAACTTCTGTAAACACAACGTGTTTGCGAAGTTTTGGTGAGTATTTCTTCAATTGAAGACGGTCTGGAGTGTTACGTTTGTTTTTAGAAGTAAGGTACAAGCGTTCACCAGATTCTTTGTGTTCAAGTGTAATATTTACGCGCATGGTATCTCCCTTCTATTATTCAGCTGATGCAGCTTTAGCGATTTTACGTCCTTTGTAGTATCCTTTAAGTGATACACGGTGAGAACGTGAGTAATCTCCAGTAGTTTCGTCAAAGTTTACAGATGGAGCTGTTACTTTGTAGTGTGTACGACGTTTGTTTTTCTTCGCTTTTGAAGTGCGACGTGCAGGTACTGCCATTTTGATTTCTCCTTTAGGTATTTATATTCGATTCAATCTACTGATTTTCATCAACCATACTAGGATAACACATTTTTTTTGTAAAGTAAAGTTACTTGACAAAAAAAGATGAAAAAATTAGAAGTCATTCAATTGAATTAATCGAAATTTTCTGAAAATTCAAGAATTTTCTTCTGTTCATTGCTTTTAAAATGTGCTATAATAGTAAAAACTGAAATGGGAGGGAACAAATGACTGAATTAGATAAACGTCACCGCAGTAGCATTTATGACAGCATGGTAAAATCACCAAACCGTGCCATGCTTCGTGCGACTGGTATGACAGATAAGGACTTTGAAACACCGATTGTTGGGGTAATTTCGACTTGGGCGGAAAATACACCATGTAACATCCACTTGCATGATTTTGGGAAATTAGCTAAAGAAGGTGTCAAATCGGCAGGTGCTTGGCCTGTGCAGTTTGGTACCATTACCGTAGCGGACGGGATTGCTATGGGAACGCCTGGTATGCGTTTCTCTCTAACATCTCGTGATATCATTGCGGACTCAATCGAGGCGGCTATGGGTGGTCACAATGTGGATGCCTTTGTTGCTATCGGTGGCTGTGACAAGAACATGCCTGGTTCTATGATTGCTATTGCTAATATGGATATTCCAGCCATTTTCGCCTATGGTGGAACTATTGCACCGGGAAATCTTGATGGCAAAGACATTGACTTGGTTTCTGTCTTTGAGGGGATTGGAAAATGGAACCACGGTGATATGACAGCTGAGGACGTGAAACGTCTTGAATGTAATGCCTGCCCTGGCCCTGGTGGCTGTGGTGGTATGTATACTGCTAATACCATGGCGACTGCTATCGAAGTTCTTGGTATGAGTTTACCAGGATCTTCATCTCACCCAGCTGAATCAGCTGACAAGAAAGAAGACATCGAAGCAGCAGGACGTGCTGTTGTCAAGATGTTGGAGCTCGGTCTCAAACCGTCAGATATCTTGACTCGTGAAGCCTTTGAAGATGCCATCACTGTAACTATGGCTCTCGGTGGTTCTACAAATGCCACTCTTCACTTGCTTGCCATTGCCCATGCTGCCAATGTTGACTTGTCTCTTGAGGACTTCAATACGATTCAAGAACGTGTGCCACACTTGGCTGACTTGAAACCATCTGGTCAGTATGTCTTCCAAGACCTTTACGAAGTCGGTGGTGTGCCTGCGGTTATGAAGTACTTGCTGGCAAATGGTTTCCTTCATGGAGATCGCATCACATGTACTGGTAAGACTGTCGCTGAGAACTTGGCTGACTTTGCAGACCTCACTCCAGGTCAAAAAGTCATCATGCCACTTGAAAATCCAAAACGTGCAGATGGTCCGCTTATCATCTTGAACGGGAACCTTGCACCAGACGGTGCGGTTGCTAAGGTATCAGGTGTTAAAGTGCGTCGTCACGTTGGTCCAGCTAAAGTCTTTGACTCAGAAGAAGATGCGATTCAGGCCGTTCTGACAGATGAAATCGTTGATGGCGATGTAGTCGTTGTTCGTTTCGTTGGACCTAAAGGTGGTCCTGGTATGCCTGAGATGCTGTCACTTTCATCAATGATTGTTGGTAAAGGTCAAGGAGACAAGGTTGCCCTCTTGACAGACGGCCGATTCTCTGGCGGTACTTATGGTCTGGTTGTTGGACATATCGCTCCTGAAGCTCAGGATGGTGGACCAATCGCTTACCTTCGTACAGGTGATATCGTTACGGTTGACCAAGATACCAAAGAAATTTCCATGGCCGTATCTGAAGAAGAACTTGAAAAACGCAAGGCAGAAACAACCTTGCCACCACTTTACAGTCGTGGTGTCCTCGGTAAATATGCCCATATCGTATCATCGGCTTCTCGTGGAGCCGTGACAGACTTCTGGAATATGGACAAGTCAGGTAAAAAATAAACTTAAAAAGCAAGCCAATCTCGGCTTGCTTCTTTTCATCTCCAAAAGTGATTTGCCTGCTTATACTCAATAAAAATCGAAGAGCAAACTAGAAAGCTAGGCGCAGGTCGCTCAAAATACTGTTTTGAGGTTGTGGATAGAACTGACGAAGTCAGCTCAAAACACCGTTTTGAGGTTGCAGATAGAACTGACGAAGTCAGTAACATATACCTACGACAAGTCGACGCTGACGTGGTTTGAAGAGATTTTTGAAGAGTATTAACGAGGTGGCAGTCCAAGGGCAATGCGGCCGTAGCGACTGATTCGTGTGATTTTCCAAGCAGGCGACCAGGTAACTTCAACCTTGACATCTTCGATACCCTCGATTTGTTTCAGACCTGCCACGATTTCGATAGGCAGGCTTTCGGCACAATCGCAGGCAGTGTCGGTGAAGGTCATGACAATCTTGCAGAGACCTGTTTCATCCAGATTGATTTCATAAATCAGCCCTAGATTGTAAACATCCAATTCTACATCTGTATCAAAAACCTTCTCTAGTTTTTCGATAATTTGGTCTTGCAAGGCCAAAGCACGGTCATTGATTTTGATATCGTCTCTCATTACAGTCCCTCCACGTGATAAATATCCTCTATTTTCTCATAATTCTGACAATTTGGCAAGTTTTTGATGAATTTTCTGAAAAAATATGATAATATAAAGAAAACACTGAATCAAGGGGAAGCCTATGGAGCAGATTGGAAAAGTCTTTAGACAATTACGAGAGTCAAGAAATATCTCGCTGAGACAAGCAACTGGGGGACAATTTTCGCCGTCTATGTTGTCCCGCTTTGAAACAGGTCAGAGTGAACTTTCGGTAGAAAAGTTTCTATTTGCCTTGGAAAATATATCTGCCAGTGTGGAGGAAATCCTTTTTCTGGCGAGAAGTTTTCACTATGATACAGATTCTGAGTTGAGAAAAGAAATCATAGATGTCTTGGATCCAAAGAATATAGCTCCGCTTGAGGACTTGTATCGCAGGGAGTATCAAAAGCATGCCCATTCTCAAAACAAACAGAAACATATTTTAAATGCCATTCTTATCAAGTCTTATATGAAGAGCATGGATGATACGGTAGAGTTAACAGCAGAGGAAGGGAAAGTCCTTCATGATTATTTGTTTTCTACCGAGATCTGGGGAATCTATGAACTCAATTTATTTTCAGTCAGTTCACCATTTCTATCTGTTTCTCTTTTCACTAGGTATGTTAGAGAAATGGTACGTAAATCTGATTTTCTAATGGAAATGTCTGGTAATCGAAACCTTTTTCACACTATACTATTGAATGGCTTTTTAGCCAGCATTGAGTGTGAAGAATTTACCAATGCCTCTTATTTTAAACGTGTCATCAAAGAGCATTTCTACAATGAAAATGAAACCTATTTCCGAACTGTCTATTTGTGGGCGGAAGGTCTCCTTGATAGCAAGCAAGGTAGAGTCAAGGAAGGCCAGAAAAAGATGGAGAATGCTGTCCGTATTTTTGAGATGCTCGGCTGTAATAAATCTGCCGAATACTATAGAAAAACGACCGATTGTTGAATATCTGCAAACTAAGAAAATTATTTGAAATTTTAAGTGATAGAATTGTTGAGCTCTCTCATGTCACTGGAGAGATTCTATCGTTTCTTTTTGCTCATTTTGTTTGTTGCATATATTCAAAAGTTTTTCCTCTAGAATTTCCAAGTGCTATACTATAGTCATACTTCACATAAAACTTCTAACAAGAAGGGAGATTACCTATGAAACTATTGTTTAGAAATCAAGCTTATCGACTCTTGACTTTGTCACGATTCTTCAATGCTTTTGGTGCTTCAATTTTCAATCTGGTATTTATCGTCTATGCATCGACCTTGCCACAAGCCTCCTTTGCTGTTGCTATGGCGAATATTGTCATGATTCTTCCGACTTTCTTTACAGTTTTTGTAGGGATTCGGGCAGATTATACGAGGGCCAAGGTCAAATGGATGGTCTATAGTGGTTTGTTTCAGGCGATTTTATTTTTTCTAGCAGCTTTAGTTGTTCAGCAAGCTAGTCTCTTTGCCTTTTCTAGCCTGTGTTTAATCAATGTCATTAGTGATGTCATCAGTGATTTTGCAGGTGGCTTGCGCATGCCTCTCATTAAGGAAAAAGTAGCTGAAGAGGATTTGATGGAAGCTTATTCTTTTTCCCAGTTCATCACCTATATTTCAGCTATTGGTGGTCAAGCTTTTGGAGTTTGGCTCTTAGGTCTATCGGTCAACAATTTTTCTCTCGTTGCGGGAATCAATGCCTGCTTTTTCCTCGTATCAGCCTCTATTCTCTTTTTAGGAAAAAGCAAATTGAGCCTGTCAATGTCATCTGCTGATGGTGAAAACCTAAAAAATGAGAAGCTTTCTATCAAAGACCAGTTCCTAACAATTTATCGAAATTTACGCCTCGTTTTTCTTAAAGGTGGACAGAAAAACTTTGGATTCATGATCTTTGCTGTCTTACTTATCAATGCCTTGGGTGGTTCCTTAGGAGGCATCTACAATATCTTCTTTTTGAGCCATTCTCTTTTGGACTTTTCTTACACAGAGGCACTATTTATCAGTCAAGTCTGTTCTTTAGTAGCAGTCATCATCAGTAGCCTTACGGGCAATGATTATTTTGGGAAGCAGTCCTTGCCTAGATTGATGATGTGGGCGACCATAGGACTCAGTCTAATTGGTCTGGCTAACGTATTCAATCAAGTCGTGCTTGGTTTGCTATTTCTCTTTTTAACTCTGTATGTGTCTGGTAAAGTTTCACCAAAGATTAGTGCCCTGCTCATGAAAAATCTAGCTCCAGATGTTCTAGCTCGTACCAGTAATTTTTTAGGTCTCTTGTTTACCTTATCCATACCTGTGGGAACAGCCTGTTTTTCACTTGTAGCTGTATGGAATATACAGTTGACTTGGATGCTATTTGTTGGTCTTTCCTTGCTAGCTATTCTTTTGACAGTTATTAATCTCAAAAATGATATCTAAATCCTAATTTTTTTCATACTGTCTTAATCCCTCTATTTATGGTAAAATAAGACTATTAAGTTTAAAGAGGATTCCCTATGAAATTACAAAAACCAAAAGGAACGCAGGATATTTTACCTGCTGAATCTGCCAAGTGGCAGTACGTTGAGGGCTTTGCCCGTGAAATTTTCAAGCGCTATAACTACGCAGAAGTGCGCACGCCTATTTTTGAGCACTACGAGGTTATCAGTCGCTCTGTCGGAGACACAACGGATATCGTAACCAAGGAAATGTACGATTTCTATGACAAGGGTGACCGTCATATTACCCTCCGTCCAGAAGGAACAGCGCCAGTTGTCCGTTCCTATGTGGAAAATAAACTTTTCGCTCCAGAAGTGCAAAAGCCAAGTAAGTTCTACTACATGGGCCCTATGTTCCGTTATGAGCGTCCACAGGCAGGGCGTTTGCGCCAGTTCCACCAGATTGGTGTTGAGTGTTTTGGATCTAGCAATCCAGCTACCGATGTGGAAACAATCGCGATGGCGGCCCATTTCTTGAAAGAAATCGGTATCCAAGGTGTCAAATTACATCTTAACACTCTTGGGAATCCTGAGAGTCGTGCGGCCTACCGTCAAGCCTTGATTGACTATTTGACACCGCTCAAGGAGACCTTGTCTAAGGATAGCCAACGTCGTTTGGAGGAAAATCCTCTTCGTGTCTTGGACTCTAAGGAAAAAGAAGACAAGGTGGCTGTAGAGAATGCACCGTCTATCTTGGATTTCCTTGATGAAGAAAGCCAAGCACACTTTGATGCTGTGCGTCAGATGTTGGAAAATCTTGGAGTAGACTATATCATCGATACCAATATGGTGCGTGGTCTGGACTACTACAACCACACCATTTTCGAGTTTATCACAGAGATTGAGGGCAATGACTTGACAGTCTGTGCGGGTGGTCGTTACGATGGTTTGGTTGCCTACTTTGGTGGCCCTGAGACTGCTGGCTTTGGTTTTGGACTTGGTGTAGAGCGTCTGCTTCTCATTCTTGAAAAGCAAGGTGTGGCCCTCCCTATCGAAAACGCCCTAGATGTCTATATCACAGTCTTGGGAGAAGGGGCAAATGTCAAGGCCTTGGAGTTGGTACAAGCCCTTCGCCAACAAGGTTTCAAAGCAGAGCGTGATTACCTCAACCGTAAGCTCAAAGCTCAGTTCAAGTCAGCCGATGTCTTTGCGGCTAAGACCCTCATCACCCTAGGAGAGAGCGAAGTCGAAAGCGGACAAGTAACGGTTAAGAACAACCAAACCCGAGAAGAAGTGCAAGTGTCACTTGAGACAATCAGTCAAAACTTCTCAGAAATCTTTGAAAAATTAGGATTTTAATAGTAGAAAAACTGGTCAGGAACCTACTCCTGACCTTTTTCTTTTGCAAAATGACAAAAATCATAAACTTTTTGACAAATATGCTTGTCAAAAAGAAAAAGATGTGTTACAATAAATTCAAGTTAAGAGAAAAGGAGAAAGGAACGATTATGTGGGCATTAGGATTTGTACCTCTTGTGATTATGTATTATATCTACCATTCCCAAAAGGTCAAGAAACTGGAGAATAAAATCAAAAGAATTGAGCAAAAACAGAAAGGAAATAAAGAAATGTCAAGATTATTAAAAGAATTGATTGGGAAAAAACCAACAATCGTTGGACAAGTGTTTGGAACAGACAACTGGGAAGTTGTGGATGTTGATGAGGAATGGGTCAAGCTACGCCGTGTTGATAAAAAGGGAAAAGAAAAATTCAAACTACAACGCATTGAGGATATCCAAACCGTTGAATTTGACGGAAAGTAGGTGTGTAACATGCAACTAAAAAATCGTCTAAAAGAGCTGCGGGCTCGCGATGGCCTCAATCAAACCGAACTAGCCAAGCTAGCAGAGGTTTCCAGACAGACTATTAGCCTATTAGAACGAGACGAATACACTCCGTCCGTTGTGATTGCCTTGAAAATATCTCAGATTTTCAACGAAACAGTCGAATCGGTATTTCGCTTAGAGGAGGATGAGTGATGAACAAGTATAAAGTGATTTATTATGTAGTTGCCATAGCTTTATTAGTCAGCCTGTGTCTACTAATTGGAACAAATCTAGGATGGTTTGATCTCTATTACAGCGACCAATTTATTTGGGCCTACTTTGCCCTCATCCCAGTAATTGAATGGATTGAAAAGAAATCCAAAAATCTAGCAAGTGAAAAAGGAGAATGAATATGAAAAAGAACCGTGGATTGTTATTATTTTTGATGTCTATTGTCTTGGGAGGTTTCTTGGGCATGTTTGTAGGGATGTTTAAGGCACGTGCTGAATCCCACGCAATTATGTTAGATGTAAAAATTTGGATACCATGGATATCAGCTATTTGTTTAGTATTAGGTTTCATTAGCATTCTTTTGACTTTCAATTTCCTAAAGAAGAGCAGAAAATTTCACTCCTTGTATCAAGAGGAAATGGATGATGATCTGAATGAAAACTATTATGTGCAGATGTATCGGAATCTCGAGTTTGGAACTATTGCTTTTAATAGTGCAAGCGTAGCGATTTTATTGGCTCTCTTCATTTCAGGAAGTGAAGTAATTGTACTCGATATAAGCCATATAACCTTATCCCTTTCCTTTTTGGGATTAGTGTTAGTTTTAAATGCTCAAAAATATCTTTTTAAGACCATTGCGATTGTTCGTCAGTTTGATTTAGTATTTTTCTCTACACCAAAGGATATCTTGGACCATTTCGATTCTTATGATGAAGGGGAGCGCAAGGCTAATTTGGAACAGAGTTTTCGGATTTTATTCCAATTAAATAACTATGTCTTGCCAGTTTTGTACTTTCTGATTGCTCTCTTTTCCTTACTGACAGGAGAGATTCAGTTACTAGCCTTCTTGCTTGTAGGAGCAATCCATATTTATATCAATGTGATGCAGTTACCTATGGTAAAACGTTATTTCAAATAAAGGAGTTTCTATGATTCGTGTTGAAAATGTAAGCAAAAGTTTTGGGAGCAAAAAGGCTCTTCATCAGATTTCTTTTGAGATTAAGGAGGGTGAAATCTTTGGTTTTCTTGGACCTTCTGGCTCAGGTAAAACAACCATGATCAATGTCTTAACAGGTCAGTTGGCTGCAGATCAAGGTAACACAATTTTGTTAGGCAAGAATTCTCAAGATTTAACTTCAAATGATTTGGAACAAATTGGTATAGTTAGTGATGGCAGTGGTTTTTATGAAAAGATGAGTCTTTACAAAAATCTGCTCATCTATGCTAAGCTATATGGTCTCAAGTCAGATAGAGTAAATCAGGTGCTCCAACAGGTTGGATTGGCAGATGCTAAAGATATTATCGCAGAAAAGTTATCTACAGGAATGAAACAACGAATGTTCTTGGCCCGTGCCCTTCTGAATGCTCCTAAGATTCTCTTTCTAGATGAGCCAACCAGTGGCTTAGACCCTACAACATCTAAGATGATTCATACCCTACTTCAAGAATTAAAGCAGGCGGGGACAACTATCTTTTTGACCACGCATGATATGCATGAAGCAACTCTGCTTTGTGATCGCTTATCTCTTTTGAATAAGGGAAATTTAATAGAGTATGGAAGTCCGCAAGATATTATCCAGAAGTATCATGTGGATAAGAAAGTACGTGTAGTTTATAAAGATGGACGAGAACAGATAGTTCCATTTGAAGAATTACCACAATTAGACACGACAGATTTGATGGTGGTTCACTCTTGTGAGCCAACTTTAGAAGAAATCTTTATCAGATTGACAGGAGAAAAGTTAGATGTTTAGAAAATTAAATGCCCTACTATGGTTAAGATTACAAGTCCTTATTAGCAATTCATCTTTGTTGGCGACTCTATTGTTGCCTTTTGGACTGACTGTTTTATATAATGAATTTTTAAATAAGAATGGACAATTGAGCCTATTTTTTCTATCTGCTAGCTTGACGATGGTCTTGAGCATGGGAAGTGGTTATATGGTATCGATTATGATGGCAGAAGATAAGGAAAAACGAAATCTTAAATCACTCCTCCTAAGTGGTGTGACAGCAACAGAATATACTTTCAGTATGCTCGTTCTCCCTATTCTGATAATGTTACTTGCTATGATTGTGCTTCCCATCTATCTTAAAGTAGATCTATCAGGTTATTTATTTGCCTACGTTATCTATTTGCTCCTAGCAACGATTAGTATTATTTTTCTCAACCTTCTAATCGGTGCGGTGTCAGATACTCAATCTAAAGCGCAAGTTTATAGTATCTTCCCTATGTTAATTGTCTCTTTTTTACCTATGATTGCTTCTCAAAATGATACGGTTCAAAAAGTGTTGGATTACTCGTTCGTTGGTCCTATTGTAAATCTTTTAAATAAAAAAGGTGGAGAAATATCTTTTTCTAACATCGGTATGTTACTTGCCTGGGTACTTGTATTAGGAATAGCAAACCTCATTGTATTGAAAAACAGCTATAAAGCAAGATAGGAGAACTTTATGAAACTACTTAAAAACCTTGGCTGGTTTCTTCTAGCCATTCTATCCTTTTTATTCATCTATGGCTTCATTCAGGTGCTCGCGACTACGTCGCTTGCCTTAGGTGCTTCACCCTATGCTGTTACCCTACTCTATGTAGCCTTGGCTGGAGTTTATGTGTACGGCGTTTACAAATGGTATCAGAAAGGTCCTGTTCATATTGAGAAGAGTGGCTTCAACCGATTTATTTGGCTTCCTGCTCTGGTTTGGTTCTTATCTCTGGTTGTCCAGTTTTTCTTGCCAAATGATCCTTCAGTAAATCAGCAAATAGCGATAGACTTGACCTTGTCTCAACCACTTTTCTCATTCTTTGCGGTCGTTATTTTTGCTCCTTTGACGGAAGAACTTATCTTTAGAGGGATGTTAGCACGCGACCTCTTTCCTAAGCAGGACAATAGTAAACAAACTCTGATTTTTCTTCTGGTATCCAGTGTTCTGTTTGCCTTGATTCATTTCCCAGGTGATGTGCAACAATTTTTTGTCTATTTTAGCCTTGGTTTTAGTTTGGGCTTGGCTTATATTAGCAGAAAAGGTCTGGTCTACAGTATTTCTCTCCACGCTTTGAATAATTTAGTCGGCTTTTTGATGATTCTCATGCTATAATAGAGTCAGGAGGTCACATGAAACGAGTAATTTTATTAGCAGTGATTCAAGCAGTTGTTCTATTTTTCATCATTGGAGCGCTAGCTTATGCTTTCAAGGGAGATTTCTTCTACAACTATCTAGCAGTTGTCTTTGCCCCTATTGCAGGTGTCTTGCGCTTTGGGACAGCTTACACAACGGAGATTGTCTTGCCTCGAAAGGCAGCCGAAATTGCTGAAAAGCGTAAAGCAGGCAAAAATTCAAAATAAAAGAGTCCGGTGAACTTCATCGGATTTTTGTATGGGCGTCAATTTTTGAGTCTTCACTTGATTTTTAAAGACTGGCAAACTTTTCTGATGATTTTCATGAAGAGCCTGCGCTTTTATGGTAAAATAGTAACAGAATAAAAGAGGAGAGAAACAATGAAACGTAGTATGTATGCTGGTCGTGTTCGTGAGGAACACATCGGACAAGAAATGACCTTGAAAGGATGGGTTGGCCGTCGTCGTGACTTGGGTGGTTTGATCTTTATCGACCTTCGTGACCGTGAAGGAATTATGCAGTTGGTTATCAATCCTGAAAAAGTATCTGCAGAGGTTATGGCAACAGCTGAAAGCCTTCGTAGCGAATTTGTTATCGAGGTGACTGGTCAGGTCGCTGCGCGTGAGCAAGCCAATGATAAGTTACCAACTGGTGCAGTTGAGTTAAACGTGACAGCTCTGACAGTGCTTAATACAGCTAAAACAACACCATTTGAGATTAAAGATGGCATTGAGGCCAATGACGATACACGTTTGCGTTACCGTTATCTTGACCTTCGTCGTCCAGAAATGTTGGAAAATCTCAAACTTCGTGCTAAGGTGACCCACTCTATCCGCAACTACTTGGATGAGTTGGAGTTTATCGACGTGGAGACACCATTCCTTTCTAAATCAACTCCTGAAGGGGCGCGTGACTACTTGGTGCCATCTCGTGTTAATAAAGGGCATTTTTACGCGCTTCCTCAAAGTCCACAAATCACGAAACAACTCTTGATGAATGCAGGTTTTGACCGTTACTACCAAATCGTCAAATGTTTCCGTGACGAGGACTTGCGTGGTGACCGCCAGCCTGAGTTCACTCAGGTCGACTTGGAAACGTCTTTCCTTACTGAGCAAGAAATCCAAGATATCACAGAAGGATTGATTGCGCGTGTCATGAAGGAAACTAAAGGCATCGAAGTGACGCTTCCATTCCCTCGTATGAAATACGATGATGCGATGGCTCTTTACGGTTCTGATAAACCTGATACTCGTTTTGACATGTTGCTTCAGGACTTGACAGAAGTGGTCAAAGGTGTAGACTTTAAAGTCTTTTCAGAAGCACCTGCTGTAAAAGCCATTGTGGTCAAAGGCGCTGCGGACAACTATTCACGTAAAGACATAGACAAGATGACCGAAGTAGCCAAACAGTATGGTGCCAAAGGTCTTGCTTGGGTTAAGGTTGTTGATGGAGAATTAAATGGACCAGTTGCCAAGTTCTTGACAGGCATCCAAGCAGAATTGACAACAGCGCTTGATCTTAAAGATAAGGACTTGGTCCTCTTTGTAGCGGATACGCTTGAAGTGGCCAATGCAACTCTTGGTGCCCTTCGTGGACGTATTGCCAAAGAGCTTGGCTTGATTGATAACGATAAATTCAACTTCCTTTGGGTGGTTGATTGGCCAATGTTTGAATGGTCTGAAGAAGAAGGTCGCTACATGAGCGCCCACCATCCGTTTACTCTTCCACAGGAAGAAACAGCTCACGAATTAGAAGGTGATTTGGCTAAGGTTCGTGCCATTGCTTACGATATCGTCTTGAACGGTTATGAGCTTGGTGGTGGTAGCCTTCGTATCAACCAAAAAGACCTTCAAGAACGCATGTTCAAGGCTCTTGGTTTCTCAGCCGAAGAAGCAAATGACCAGTTTGGTTTCCTTCTTGAAGCCATGGACTATGGTTTCCCACCACACGGTGGCTTGGCTATCGGGCTTGACCGATTTGTAATGTTGCTTGCAGGAGAAGAAAATATCCGTGAAGTCATTGCCTTTCCTAAGAACAACAAGGCAAGTGATCCAATGACACAAGCTCCTTCAACAGTAGCTCTCAAACAACTAGAGGAACTCAGCTTACAAGTAGAAGAAGATGAAACAAGCAAAACGAATTAAGCGGTGGCGCTATTATCTGCGCCGCTTTGCTTATCAGATAAAAATTTTACGTGTCTTACAAAGCATCTCCCGAGAAAAGTATGACGAAAAAATTTCGGCCTCTCTGGTCTATGGTTTTTTATCAGCAGTAGCGGTCAATTTCTTTTTCCAACCAGGACATGTGTATTCGAGTGGTGCGACAGGTCTGGCACAGATTATCTCTGCCTTGAGTAATCACTGGTTTGGTTTTCATATTCCGATTTCGCTGACCTTCTACGCCATTAATTTTCCTTTGATGGTTTTAGCTTGGTATCAGATTGGGCATAAGTTCACGGTCTTTACCTTTATAACGGTATCCATGAGTTCCTTCTTTATCCAGTTTGTCCCTGTGGCGACCTTGACGGAGGATCCCATTATCAATGCCCTTTTTGGGGGTGTTGTCATGGGCTTGGGGATTGGTTTTGCTCTTCGCAACAATATCTCCAGTGGTGGGACGGATATCGTCAGCCTGACCATTCGCAAGAAAACGGGTAAGAATGTTGGTAGTATTTCTTTCTTGGTAAATGGGACTATCATGCTGATAGCTGGTTTGACCTTTGGTTGGAAATACGCTCTCTACTCTATGATTACCATCTTTGTCTCTAGCCGTGTGACAGACGCTGTCTTTACCAAGCAAAAACGGATGCAGGCCATGATTGTGACCAATCATCCAGAGAAGGTAATTGAAAAAATCCATAAAAAGTTGCACCGCGGAGCAACCATGATCCACGATGCAGAAGGAACCTATAATCACGAAAGAAAGGCAGTTTTAATCACTGTCATTACACGTGCAGAGTTTAATGAATTTAAACAGATTATGAAACAGGTGGATCCAAGCGCCTTTGTCTCTGTCTCGGAGAATGTTCATATTTTGGGACGGTTCGTTGAAACAGATAATTAGTAACTAAAAAAACCAGCGCGAGCTGGTTTTTATTTTTCGATAATTTTGTGGGCGATTAACTGGCGATAACAAATTTGTTTATTGCTTTTAGCATCGTTGATAATCTGGAGGATGGTTTCAAGAGAAACACGACCAAGTTCTAGGCTATTGATATCAACATAGGCTGCCAAGTTGAGTTTGGGATTGACTGAGTCAAAGCTGAGAACAGGGACATTCAGTTGGTGCTTAGCGATATAGTCACAGACCCCTTCGGCTAGGAGGCTATCGGTTGTGATGATAGCATCGATTTGTGGGTCATGCTGAAAGAGGAGTTTACTAAATTGATATCCTTTTTCCTCTAGAAATTCATTTGCAAAGTAGGTCAGATTGTCATCAAGAGGCAGTTTGTATTGCTTGAGTGCGGACTCATAGCCTGTTAAACGATCTTGTGTTACGAAGAGTCGCTTAGTCCCTCCAATGAAGGCAATTCGTTTGCAGCCTTTTTTGATGAAATATTCGGTTGCATCAAAACCAGCTTGGACATTGTCGTTGTCAACAAGAGGGATAAAGGGTGAAATGGATTTTCCTAAGATGAGGAAGGGGAACTGCTCATCAGCGACCAGCTTGACCAAGGGATCTTCCTCTTCGGCATAAAGGAAAATCAAACCATCCACACGTTTGCCGTAAACCATCTGTGAAATCGCTTTAAGGCGTTCTTTTTCATCTTTACCTGTTGCAATCTGAATAGCATAGTGGTTTTCAGAAGCAACTTGGGCGATACCACGGAGGACAGATGGGAAGAAAGGATTTTGATAGAAGGCGTCTGAATCGTCAGGAAGGACCAAGCCGATAACTTGGGTATAACTACTTACCAAGCTACGAGCGTTGAGGTTGGGGTGGTAATTAAGCTCCTTCATAGCTTTGCGAACGCGTTTTTTTGTTTCGTCGCTAATGGTTGATTTGTTTTGAATAACACGGGTTACGGTTGAAGGTGAAACACCAGCAGCCTTGGCCACATCTTTAATCGTAACGGGCATAAAAATCTCCTATTTATGGTAATCTGGATCACGGAAATGCGTTTTATAAAAAATAGTGACCAGGTATAGAACAAAAAGAATGTTTTGTATAGTGATGAGGGTTGTCATATTTTGGCCAAATAGTCCCAAAATAAGCGTAATCATAGTTGGTAATCCTAAACAGTTCAAGATAAAATGGTAGCACTCTTTAAAGGTCCTAAATGAAAAGAGGCGTGATTTTTTAGTGATATAAAGGAGAAGACTCGCTCCTAGAGAGACGATAAAGAAATTTAAACCAAAGAGGAAGCTGGCACCGAGAACTAGAAAGAGACTGATATAGACACGATTCTGCTGGTACCAGTCTTTAGAAATGGCTTGGGTCAAGCTGTCTTTGTTTTTGAAACTCTCAGTATCAATCGCTCGGTAAGAGACACGGGTCAGTTCTTTACTTTCCTTGCTGATGACTAGCTCATTCGTATCGAAATGCAGTTGCAAGTCCTTAGGTAATTCCTTGCTTTGACTTGGACCGATTAAAAGAGAAGGGACTTGACTAGCTGTTCCTGTATAAGTTAATTTACCATCAACAATTGCAGCATGTTCAGATAGATCCTGGACAACCTCATCTGTCAATGGTTCATAGACATTATCGATAAAGGTTTCTAGCGGATAAGTCTCCTGGGAGCTGTTTTGGATGGCAATGGGTACCATAGACAAGCTGATGAGGAAGATACTGGTGAAGAGCAGTTGAAACCAGTTGAGCCCAAAACGTTTGGACAGGGGCTTACGAAATCCCCAAATACTTGAAAAATATGAAAATGGATATGGAAGCATTTGTATCTTTCTAAAAGGTGTTTTCTATATGAGTATTATTATATAGAGAAATGTGCTTTATTTCAAGTCTAGGAGACAAATTGCTTGCTTCAAGATAGTTTTATAGTCACAAGCTCCAAAATGAAAAAGGGTGGCGGGGATAGATTATCCCTTGTCGCCACCACTTGTAAGTCCTGAAACAAAGTTCTTTTGTAGGAAGAAGAAGAGAATACAGATTGGAAGGGCGATGAGGATAGCTCCTGCTGAGAAGTAGGCAATCTTCATGTTTTTCACATTGCTAACGAAGGTTTGGAGACCAACGGCAACAGTAAAGTATTCTTTCTCACGAAGTAAGAAACTAGAGAGGATGTAGTCTCCGAAAGGTCCCATGAAGGCCCAGAGAGCTTGTACGGCAACCATTGGGCGAACAAGCGGAAGAACAATTTGCCAGAAGCGACGGAAGTGTCCTGCACCGTCTAGTTTTGCAGATTCGTCTAGAGACATTGGCACTGTATCGAAGTAGCCCTTCATGAGCCAAGCATTCATTGGGATACCACCACCAACGTAGAGGAAGATGAGGAACCAGCTGTGGTTAAGGGCGTTCAACATAAGCGCCATAACGAAGAAGGCTGTCAAAGCGGCCATTGTTGGCACCATTTGGATAATCAAGAAGAAGACCAAACTTTGTTTACGAGCCAAGAAATTGTAACGGCTATAAGCATAACCAGCAAGTACGATAATACTTGTTTGAACAGCCATAGTAATTAAGGCAATAATCAAAGTGTTGAGGTACCAAGTACCGTACAAGGTTTCAGTGAAGAGGCCTTTAAAGTTATCAAAATTGAGGTCGATATTAGTATCTAGTTTAAAGGCTGAGACGTTACCTGCTTTAAAGGCTGACATGATGGTAATCAAAAGTGGATAGATAATCACGATTGATAGGCCAATTAAGTAGAGGTAAGTAAGGGTTTGAGTCAGTCTACGTTTGAGTTTAATTGAGTTATTCATCTTAGACGTCCTCCATATCAAATGCGTGTAGTTTCTTGAATGCGATCATAGAGATTGAGATGACAATGATAGAGATAATCAAGGTAACAGCTGCCGCCATTGAGTATTGAGGAGATGTACCTGTTGTCAAACGGTAAATCCATGAGATCAAGATATCAGTTGAACCAGCTCCCCCTCCGACACTACCAGGACCTCCACCATTGAAGAGGTACATGATAGAGAAGTTGTTAAAATTGAAGGTGTATTGGCTAATCAGAGTAGGTGCTGCAACAGCCAAGATCATTGGGAAAGTGATGTTGCGGAATTTTTGCCAAGCATTAGCACCGTCAATATAAGCTGCTTCGTAAAGGTCGTTAGGAATAGATTGTAAGATACCTAAAGTCAAAACGTAGATGTATGGGAATCCAAGCCAACCTTGCATCATAATCAAGGCAACCTTTGTCCAAGTAGGGTCTGTTTTCCAAGGAATAAGAGCACCATCAAGGAAAGGAAGGAATTTAGCAAAGATCGGCAAGACTTGAGTGTTGATAGCACCGACACTATCATTAAACATGTTTGAGAATGTCAAGATAGTTATGAAGGCTGGGACAGCCCAAGGAAGAAGGAAAATAACACCAAAGATACGTTTTCCTTTGATAAATGGCTGGTTAGCAATGATAGCTGTGAAGATACCAATCACGATCTGTAAAGTTGAGGCAGATAAAGCCCAAATGATAGTCCAAGAAAGAACAGAACCAAAGGCAGAACGGAAGGTACTCAAGCTCCAAATGTTTGTAAAGTTGGTCAAACCAACCCAGTCCAACAATTTGTTTGGTGGCAAGTGTTGGAAGTCGTAGTTGGTAAAGGCGATCATCAAGGTTACGATAACTGGGAAGATAATCGCAAAAGTCATGGCAATGTAAGATGGAATGATCAAGAGGTAAGGGAAACCATTCTCATAGATTCCTTTGACCATTTCTTTAAAGGTAAGTGCTACTGGAATACCATTATTAATGTGTTTGGCAGTTGTATGTGCATCTTTGATATTTGCGAAATAAAAGAGTACATAAACAACTACAAAGATTAAATGGAAGGCACCACGAATCAGCATAAAGAGGGAATTATCACGACCTGGCTTGTCACCAAGAGTGATGAGATTGCTCAATTCAGGGGCTGCAAGTGCTAGGAAATAAAGGACAAATACGATGGTTACACCAAGGAAGATAAAACCTTTGGCCTTTTGTTTATTGTAAATCTGTCCTAACCCAGGAATGATAGACAACAGTGCTGCTTTACTAGGTTGTTGCTTTTCCATAATAACTCCTTTCATAGGATACTGGTTTCTAATTAAAACCTAAACTATATATGTTTTCTATTGATAAATTCAAAGGGGGATTTGAATTCCACCCCCCTTGAACAAATTTTTTATTCACCAAATTTTTGTTTGATTGTTTCTTTGATCAATGTTACAGCATCGTTTGCAGCTGTCTTAGCATCTTTCTTACCACTTACAGCTTCAAATAACATTGTTTTAGCTGGATCCCAAACTGCTGACATTTGAGAGATGTTTGGCATTGGTTGAGCGTTCTTGAACTGTTTGATAACAGCTGTTGTCAACTCATCATTTTTACCTTCAGCGTATGAACGAGCTTCAGTGTTAGCTGGGATTTCGTTAGTTGTATCGTAGAAGGCTTTTTGTTCTTCAGTTGAAACAAGGAAGTCTACAAATTTTTGAGCAGCTTCAAGGTTCTTAGTGCTTGATGGGATGATCCAAGCTTTACCACCACCAAATGCTGCGTAGTCTTTTCCGTTTGGAAGAGTTGGGATAGTTGCAACACCGTAGTTTACTTTAGCGTCTTTGAAGGCTTTAGCTTTCCAAGGTCCATCGATGATAGCAGCTGTTTTACCTTCTTGGAATTGAGTTTGGATTAGGTTTCCAGCTCCTTCAGTATCTTGCATACCTTTAGGCCATTTTTCATACCAAGATTTAGCGTACTCTACACCTTTGATAGCGCCGTCGTTGGCAAGACCGATGTCTTTAGCGTCTTTACCGTTTTGTCCGAATACGTAACCGCCGTTACCAGCAAGAAGTCCGTATGCAAAGTAGAAGTTTGTCCAGTCAGCTAGGAAAGCAGAAGTTTTTCCATCTTCTCCAGCGAATGCGTATTTGCTATCTTTAGCAAGGTTTTCCAAGTCAGCAAATGTTTGTGGAGCTTCTTTTACCAAGTCTTTGTTGTAGTACATAACAAGTGACTCGATAACGGCAGGAGCACCGTAAACTTTACCGTCAGCAGCTGTTACAAGAGATTTAGTTTTATCATCTGTTTTAGCGCCGTCGCTCAATTTAACTTCTGAAAGCTGTCCGTCAGTACCAAGGCTACCTACACGGTCGTATGGTGCCATCATAACGTCAGCAGCTTTACCAGATTGGTTATCTAGAGAAAGGTTGTCAAGACCACCCATTTGGTCTCCGGTTTTGATAGTCACTTTTACGCCAGCTTCTTTTTCGTAAGCTTTTGCAGCTGATTCAGCAAATGCTTTATATTGATCTTCAACGTAGAAAGTGATTTCTTTCGCTTCAGATGAACCAGAATCAGCAGGCTTATCAGCAGTTTTGCTTCCGCAAGCTACCAAAAGCAAGCTAGCAAGTGTAACAGTTCCAAGCACAGCAGCGCTCTTCATGAATTTAGATGACATAGTGTATTCCTCCTAAAGAATAACAAATTTTATAATGAGGAAACGCAAACGTTTTCCTTTATGGGACTAGTATAGCACATTTAGAAAGCGGTTGCAAGTGTTTTTTGTAAAAATTCCTAAAAAAATTGTAAAAAAATTGTAAAAAAAGTAAACGCTTCATCGTCATATAATAGTAGAAAATCCCCAAAATTGGTTTTGTTTTAAATTTAAAAAAAGTTGAGAAAACGATTGCCTAATTTACAAATGGAAAGCAGAGAGCATTCTCACTTTATTTTTGTTTAAGTAAGATAAGTGAAACCCTTATTCTTATTTTGTTTCTTTACTGAAAGAATATATATACGAGTAAGAAGAAAAAATTTTTAAAAAATAATCAAAAAAGTTATTTAAAACCGCTTGCATTTATCAAGAAAATGAGATATACTAATCATAGCGCAAACGTTTGCGTTCGTAAAAATGTAATATCTAACTATAAACACATGAGGTGCTTATTATGAAAAAACGTCAAAGTGGTGTGTTGATGCACATTTCTTCTCTTCCAGGAGCATACGGAATCGGATCATTTGGTAAAAGTGCTTACGACTTCGTTGATTTCTTGGTTCGCACAAAACAACGTTACTGGCAAATCCTTCCACTAGGAACAACTAGTTACGGAGACTCTCCTTACCAATCTTTCTCAGCCTTCGCAGGGAACACTCATTTTATCGATTTAGATATCTTGGTGGAACAAGGCTTGTTGCAAGCAAATGATCTTGAAGGGGTTGACTTTGGTAGTGATGCGTCTGAAGTTGATTATGCGAAAATCTACTATGCACGTCGTCCTCTTTTAGAAAAAGCGGTAAAACGTTTCTTGGAAGTAGGAGATGTTAAAGATTTTGAGAAATTTGCTCAAGATAACCAATCATGGCTTGAACTCTTTGCAGAGTATATGGCTATCAAAGAGCATTTTGACAATCTTGCTTGGACTGAGTGGCCAGATGCAGATGCTCGTGCTCGTAAAGCTTCAGCACTTGAAAGCTACCGTGAGCAATTGGCAGACAAGTTGGTTTACCACCGTGTGACTCAATACTTCTTCTTCCAACAATGGTTGAAATTGAAAGCTTACGCTAACGACAACCACATCGAAATCGTTGGAGACATGCCAATCTACGTAGCGGAAGATTCAAGCGATATGTGGGCAAATCCACATCTCTTCAAGACAGATGTCAACGGTAAGGCGACTTGCATCGCAGGATGCCCACCAGATGAATTTTCTGCAACTGGTCAGCTTTGGGGTAACCCAATCTATGACTGGGAAGCAATGGACAAAGATGGTTACAAATGGTGGATTGAACGCTTGCGTGAAAGCTTCAAAATCTACGATATCGTTCGTATCGACCACTTCCGCGGCTTCGAATCTTACTGGGAAATCCCTGCTGGTTCCGATACAGCAGCACCTGGTGAGTGGGTGAAAGGTCCTGGCTACAAGCTTTTTGCAGCCGTTAAGGAAGAACTTGGTGAGTTAAACATCATCGCAGAAGATCTTGGTTTCATGACAGACGAAGTTATCGAATTGCGTGAACGTACTGGCTTCCCAGGAATGAAGATTCTTCAATTTGCATTCAACCCAGAAGACGAAAGCATCGATAGCCCACACTTGGCACCTGCTAACTCAGTTATGTACACAGGAACACACGATAACAATACGGTCCTTGGTTGGTACCGTAACGAGATTGATGATGCGACTCGTGAATACATGGCTCGCTACACTAACCGTAAAGAATACGAAACAGTGCCACATGCTATGCTTCGTACAGTCTTTTCATCAGTTAGCTTCATGGCAATTGCAACTATGCAAGATTTGCTAGAATTGGATGAGGCAGCTCGTATGAACTTCCCATCTACCCTTGGTGGAAACTGGTCTTGGCGTATGACTGAAGATCAATTGACACCAGCTGTCGAGGAAGGCTTGCTTGACTTGACAACAATCTATCGCCGAATCAATGAAAATTTGGTAGAATTAAAGAAATAATACAATATCAGGAGACACCTTAAACATGTTATCACTACAAGAATTTGTACAAAATCGTTACAATAAAACCATTGCAGAATGTAGCAATGAAGAGCTTTACCTTGCTCTTCTTAACTACAGCAAGCTTGCAAGCAGCCAAAAACCAGTCAACACTGGTAAAAAGAAAGTTTACTATATCTCAGCTGAGTTCTTGATTGGTAAACTCTTGTCAAACAACTTGATCAACCTTGGTCTTTACGACGATGTTAAAAAAGAACTTGCAGCTGCAGGTAAAGACTTGATCGAAGTTGAAGAAGTTGAATTGGAACCATCTCTTGGTAATGGTGGTTTGGGACGTTTGGCTGCCTGCTTTATCGACTCAATTGCTACTCTTGGTTTGAATGGTGACGGTGTTGGCCTTAACTACCACTACGGTCTTTTCCAACAAGTTCTTAAAAATAATCAACAAGAAACAATTCCAAATGCATGGTTGACAGAGCAAAACTGGTTGGTTCGCTCAAGCCGTAGCTACCAAGTACCATTTGCTCACTTTACTTTGACATCAACTCTTTATGATATTGATGTTCCTGGTTACAAGACAGAAACGAAGAACCGCTTGCGTTTGTTCGACTTGGATTCAGTTGATTCTTCTATCATTAAAGACGGTATCAACTTTGACAAGACAGATATCGCTCGCAACTTGACTCTTTTCCTTTACCCAGATGATAGTGACCGTCAAGGTGAGTTGCTCCGTATCTTCCAACAATACTTCATGGTTTCAAACGGTGCACAATTGATCATCGACGAAGCAATCGAAAAAGGAAGCAACTTGCATGACCTTGCTGACTACGCAGTTGTCCAAATCAACGATACTCACCCATCAATGGTTATCCCTGAATTGATCCGTCTTTTGACTGCACGTGGTATCGAGCTTGACGAAGCAATCTCAATCGTTCGTAACATGACTGCCTACACTAACCACACAATCCTTGCTGAAGCTCTTGAAAAATGGCCTCTTGAATTCTTGCAAGAAGTGGTTCCTCACTTGGTACCAATCATCGAAGAATTGGATCGTCGCGTGAAAGCAGAATACAAAGATCCAGCTGTTCAAATCATCGATGAGAGCGGACGTGTTCACATGGCTCACATGGATATCCACTACGGATACAGCGTTAACGGGGTAGCAGCGCTCCACACTGAAATCTTGAAGAACTCTGAATTGAAAGCCTTCTACGACCTTTACCCAGAAAAATTCAACAACAAAACAAACGGTATCACTTTCCGTCGTTGGCTCATGCATGCTAACCCAAGACTATCTCACTACTTGGATGAGATTATTGGAGAAGGTTGGCACCATGAAGCAGATGAGCTTGAAAAACTCTTGTCTTATGAAGACAAAGCAGCTGTCAAAGAAAAATTGGAAAGCATCAAGGCTCACAACAAACGTAAATTGGCTCGTCACTTGAAAGAACACCAAGGTGTGGAAATCAATACAAACTCTATCTTTGATATCCAAATCAAACGTCTTCACGAGTACAAACGCCAACAAATGAACGCTTTGTACGTGATCCACAAATACCTTGACATCAAAGCTGGTAACATCCCTGCTCGCCCAATCACAATCTTCTTTGGTGGTAAAGCAGCTCCAGCCTACACAATCGCTCAAGACATCATCCACTTGATCCTTTGCATGTCAGAAGTTATTGCTAACGATCCAGCAGTAGCTCCACACTTGCAAGTCGTTATGGTTGAAAACTATAACGTTACTGCAGCAAGCTTCCTTATCCCAGCATGTGATATCTCAGAACAAATCTCACTTGCTTCTAAAGAAGCTTCAGGTACTGGTAACATGAAATTCATGTTGAACGGAGCTTTGACTCTTGGTACTATGGACGGTGCTAACGTGGAAATCGCTGAGTTGGTTGGAGACGAAAATATCTACATCTTTGGTGAAGATTCAGAAACTGTTATCGACCTTTACGAAAAAGCAGCTTACAAATCAAGCGAATTCTACGCTCGTGAAGCTATCAAACCATTGGTTGACTTCATCGTTAGCGATGCAGTTCTTGCAGCTGGAAACAAAGAGCGCTTGGAACGTCTTTACAATGAATTGATCAACAAAGACTGGTTCATGACTCTTCTTGACTTGGAAGACTACATCAAAGTGAAAGAGCAAATGTTGGCTGACTACGAAGACCGTGACGCATGGTTGGATAAAGTTATCGTAAACATTTCTAAAGCAGGATTCTTCTCATCTGACCGTACAATCGCTCAGTATAACGAAGATATCTGGCACTTGAACTAAGATACAAATTTATACTAATATATTTTGTAAAAAAGCGAATTTCGATTGAAATTCGCTTTTTTGAGGTTGTGGATTTGGGTTAATCTTGTCTTAAAAAGATAGAAATCATAGATACAGTTAAGGCCTAGAAATACTGCTTTTTACTCTCTTTCAACCTTATATTTCTTCGTAGTTGATTACCTCATATTTCTTGCATCCGTTTACATCAAGTATTATAATATAATTGTAGGAAAGAAGGTGTTTTTATGATATATACACTTAAATTGGTGTTGTTTATTACCTTTCTTGTAATAAGCTTGTTACCTGATAAGATTTTTGGAAAAAATAAAAAAATTTGGAAAATAGTTCTTGCAATATTGATGGCGGCAACAGCATTATCATTTATGTACTAAGTTATTTTAAGAATGTAGGGTTTACTTCCCTACATTCTTTTTAGTTTTTTCTGTTTTCTAGATTCTATTTATCCAAGCGCTTCAAAAACTAACTTTTTTTAAAGCTTAGTGTTAGTAATCTTTATAAGAAACCTAGTTTAAAACAATAAACCAGCGCTTAAAATGCTGGTTTTTACAACATTTAAGCCTCGAAATCTACTTAAAAATTACCTCAAATTTCTTGTATTCGCTTACACAAAGTATTATAATATGATTATAGGAAAGAAGGTGTTCTTATGTGGAAAAAATATTTTTCAAAATATAAATGGACTGATTTATTTTGGATACTATTTGTGATTTTGACATGTCTCTTGGCGGGTAATAGTAATCTTTACCCCCTTACCCATCAAGAAATCTCTTATCATGGGTGCTTATCGGGAATTACACTTGCCTTATTTCACTTGCTATTTATTGATAAGTTTGTTATTTCGAATCGAAAATAAATGGAGAAGCTAAAAGCTTTAAATGTTTTAGACTTTTCGGATAGATAGTTTAAAAATTGAAATTTAAAACCGCAGATCTTTTTGAAATGCGGTTTTTGTGTCAATTATAGTACTTTCCCAACCAGAATCTCAGCTTCAATGGTAATCTCTGTCAGTCGGCTCCAGTCAATCTTGCTCTGGTCGATGTGAAAGAGGAGAGGAGTCATACTGAGTAGGGCTTGGAGCTGCTCTGCCGTGATAGTTTTAGTCAGAGAGGCAGTTTGACTAGATAGGATGGTAAAGTGTTCTTGGAAATGCTCCTTGATATCTTGATTAGAATAATCCTTGTTTGTCAGCTGGTTCTGTACCCTTTGACGGATTTCCTTGAGGTGATTTTTAGTTGGAATAACCTTTATCAAGATGCCGTCTTTGGATAAAACGCGACGAAATTCTCCATAGTTGGCAGGGGAAAAGATATCAAGTAAGATATCCATGCTGGCGTCTTTTATAGGAAGACGAGCTAAGTCACCAACGAACCAATTGACTGCCCAGTTGGGTTCGCTCTTGGCAGCGATTTGGACGGAATCTTTGGAAATATCAAAGGCATAGAAAGTTTTTTCAGAGTGATCTTCTTGTAGTTTGCGAGAATAGAATCCTTCGCCACAACCGATATCTAAAATTGTTTTGGCATTTTTTGAGTTTGAAAGTAAGTCAGAGACGGCCTCTAGAATAGCTTGATAAAAGCCGGCTTCTAGGATTTGTTGACGGTTTTGAAAATTTTCCTTGTCGTAGTTAGCAGATTGCTTGATTTGAGGGGCTAGATTGACATAGCCGAATTTTGCCAAGTCAAAAGAATGGCGATTGTTACATTTTAAACTGTTCTCTACCAGAGTCAGATTTTCTTGACAGATAGGACAGGCAAAGGCAGTTGCAGAAGCAAAACGCTGAAGTTTGGGTTTGAGATTTGTATTCATAGTTTAAGTGTATCAAAAGAGGCAAATGAAAGCAACCTTAGGAGTAAGTAGATGGGAGATTCAGTAGAAATAAAACTAATACTCTTCGAAAATCAAATTCAAACCACGTCAACGTCGCCTTGCCGTACTCAAGTACAGCCTGCGGCTAGTTTCCTAGTTTGCTCTTTGATTTTCATTGAGTATAATTCTCCAATTTATGAAATGACATTGCTTTTATATCTAAATTGCTATATAATAATGATAAGGAGGAAATAAGTATGTTAAAAGAAGTATTAAGCGTCGCAAAAGTTGCGAAAAAATCATCACTCTTTTTGGGTGGTGTCGCATTTGGTACCTTTGGTTTGAAAATCTTGGCAAGTAAGGAAGCTAAAAAAGGTTATTCTAAAGCTTTGGCTAAGGCTTATAAGTTAAAAGACGAGCTAGATGCATCTGTTTCTGTTGTGAAACAACATGGAGACGATGTCTTGCAAGATGCCAAATATTTGTACGAGCAAGAGAAAAAAGAAGAGCAATTAGATAGCCTTATAGGGGAATAATATGTCTTTTAAAGTGCTACATAGAGGATACCAACATATCCGACTATCATCTTCTTTTTCACTCACCTTGGATATTCAAGACTATCTTCGTTCCTTGGCGAGAGATGAAAAGGGGATTGAGTCCATCCAGTTTTACATGGATCAACAGCACTTTACTCTACGTATAAAAGAAGGCTTCTCTGTATTAGACAATGCAGAAGCCTTTTTAAAAAGAATTGATAAAGGGAAAGTTTCTGAGTTGATGACTCTTCCCATTCGTAGAGAAGAGAGTGCTTATTCTATTGTTTCAGGTGCAGCGATTAAGCGTATACTTTTTCGTAGTTTTGTGCCGTATCCTATTCGCTATATATGGACTTGTTATCAGGCTTTTGGCTATATTAGAGAAGCCTATCAAACACTAGCGCGTAAGGAACTAACGATGGAGGTCTTGGACTGTTCGGCGATTTTATTGTCCTTGTTTATGAACCAATCCAAGACAGCTAGCAATATCATGTTTATGCTTGATTTGGGGAATCATTTAGATCAGTGGTCCTTGAAAAAAACGGCAACAGATTTAGAACAAAGCCTTCTTGCAAAAGAGAGCGATGTATTTCTAGTACAGGGTGATATGGTCGTTAGTATCAAGAGTTCCGATGTTCAAATAGGAGATGTCTTGGTCCTATCTCAAGGAAATGAAATTCTGTTTGATGGACAAGTAGTTTCAGGTTTAGGTATGGTCAACGAAAGTTCCTTGACGGGAGAGAGTTTTCCAGTTGAAAAAAGAGAGTCTGATTTGGTTTGTGCAAATACAGTATTAGAAACTGGAGAATTACGCATTCGTGTAACCGATAATCAGATGAACAGCCGGATTTTACAACTGATTGAGTTGATGAAGAAATCTGAAGAAAATAAGAAAACGAAACAACGCTATTTCATCAAGATGGCGGATAAGGTCGTCAAATATAATTTCTTGGGGGCTGGTCTGACTTACCTATTAACAGGTTCTTTTTCTAAGGCTATTTCTTTCCTATTGGTCGATTTTTCCTGCGCTTTGAAAATCTCTACTCCTGTAGCTTATTTAACAGCTATCAAGGAGGGGTTGAATCGTGAAATGGTGATTAAGGATGGGGATGTTCTGGAGAAATATCTGGAAGTTGATACTTTCTTGTTTGATAAGACGGGAACAATCACAACTAGTTATCCTATAGTTGAAAAGGTGTTACCTTTTGGGGACTATAGTGAGGAAGATATTCTCAGAATCAGTGCCTGTCTTGAGGAACACATTTATCATCCTATTGCTAATGCCATTGTCAAGCAAGCTGAGATAGAGGGGATTGAACATGAGGAAATGCATGGGAAACTCCAATATATCGCAAGCAAGGGGATCAAATCTCATATAGATGGGCAACCAGTTCTTATTGGGAATTATGTTTTGATGCAGGATGAGCAAATTCATATCAGTTCAGAACAAAATGCTTTAATTGAAGAGTACAAGAGTCACTACAATCTCTTATTCTTGGCTTATCAGAATGAATTGATTGGAATGTTCTGCATTCATACTCCTTTGAGAAAAGAAGCAAAAGCAGCCTTGGAGAAACTTAAGGCACAAGGGAAAAAATTGATTCTGGCAACAGGGGACACCCTGGTTAGGACAGAGGAATTAGTTAAAGATTTGCCCTTTGATCAGGTCTATACAGACTTGAAACCTGATGGGAAATTTGAGTTAGTAGAGGAACTGCAGAAAGCAGGTCACACTATTTTGATGGTTGGAGATGGATTGAATGACTCAGCGGCTCTAACCCTATCAGATATCGGTGTGGTGATGAATGAGAGTGCAGACATTTCTAAGCAGATGAGCGATATCTTATTGTTAGATAATCGCTTGGATTTCTTCCAAGAGTTGGATTGGCTATCATCATCTTTGCAAACACTCATCAAGAAGAATATTCAAGATACCGTTGTCGTAAATAGTAGTTTGATTGGCTTTGGCTTATTTAATTGGCTCAGTCCTTCAAATCTCTCTATCTTACATAATCTAACAACCTTGCGCATTGTACTGCGTAGTCTGTCTATTAAAAATAGATAGATGAGATTTATTAACAGCAAAAAGGAGTTACCTTTCTCGAGGATAACTCCTTTGTTTATAGATAAATGTTGAATAGTTTAGTAAGTCAATACAAAGTATTTTTTCTTCCCACGACGGATAACAGTCAGTTCATTCTCTAACTTATCTGCGTCACTCAAGACATAGTCAAGGTCTTGGATGCGGTCGCCGTTGACGTAGATAGCTCCGTTTTGGACGTCTTCACGGGCTTGGCGTTTTGAGTTAACCACACCAGATGAGACGAGAAGTTCCACGATATTGTGATTTTCATCTGATTGAACTTGGTAGTTTGGCACTCCACGAAGTCCTTGTTTGAGCTCTTTAACAGAAAGGTTTTTGATGTTTCCTGCAAAGAGTTGCTCAGTGATGTTGAGGGCTTCTTTGTAAGCTTCTTCGCCGTGAACGAGTGTAACGACTTCACGAGCCAAGACTTTTTGTGCCAAACGTTCGTGTGGAGCTGCTTCAAATTGTTTACGGATGTCTTCAATCTCATCAAGTGACAAGAAAGTAAAGATCTTCAAGAAGCGAACAGCATCAGCGTCCATAACGTTCATCCAGAATTGGTACATTTCATATGGGGAAGTCTTTTCAGGATTGAGCCAGACTGCGTTTCCTTCTGATTTACCAAATTTCTTACCAGTTGCATCGGTAATCAGTGGAACAGTGATAACGTGGCCTGTCTTGTCAGCCTTACGACGAAGTAATTCGGTACCAGCTGTCATATTTCCCCACTGGTCAGAACCACCGATTTGAAGAGTGACATTGTGGTCTTGGTTAAGGACGAAGAAGTCGTACCCTTGCATGATTTGGTAAGCAAACTCAGTGTATGAAATTCCTGTTTCAATCCGTTTTTTCACAGATTCCTTACTCATCATGTAGTTGACAGTAAAGTATTTTCCGATATCACGGAGGAAATCAATGAAGCTGACGCTGCCAAACCAGTCGTAGTTGTTGACCATGACAGCCTTGTTTTCACCATTTTCAAAGTCAAGAAAACGAGAAAGTTGTCCTTGGATAGACTTGACCCAGCCATCTACTGTGTCTTTTGTTTGGAGACTACGTTCAGCATCTTTGAAGGACGGATCTCCGATGAGACCTGTAGCACCGCCAACGAGCGCATAAGGTTTGTGACCTGCTAGTTGCAAGCGACGACTTGTTAAGATTGCGACAAGGTGGCCTAGGTGAAGGCTGTCAGCAGTTGGATCGTAGCCAGTATAATAAGAAACTTGACCTTCTTCTAGGGCTTTACGCAAAGCTTCTTCATCAGTCGTTTGAAAAATCAAACCACGCTCTTTTAGCTCATCAAAAATGTGCATGTGTCTTTTCTCCTTTTTAAAAATATTGTTTCTACCTATTGTATCACAAACTTGGGCAATAGCCTAGTAGAATAGGGAAGAAAGTGGCTATTTTATTGAAAGTTTACCTTTTATGGTATAATAGAAAGAGCGAGGATATTCATGAAAGAAAGAATCAGTGAATTAAAAACAAAAATGTTGAACATTTTTCAACAAGGTGCCCTGAGGAAAAAACAAGAGGGTAAGAAACATAAAAAGTCTAGTTCAGTAAATCAGCCGATTGGAGTCGGATCTATTTTTGCGAAAATTTTGAGAGGTATTAAAGTGACCTTTAATACTCTTTTTATCCTAGGCTTTATCGGTGGGCTTTTTGGTGCTGGTCTAGCTATTGGTTATGGAGTTGCTTTGTTTGACAAGGCTAAGGTCCCTCAAGCAGAGGAGTTGTTGAAGCAAGTTAAGAATATTGCTTCCATATCAGAAATCACTTATTCTGACGGTAGTACAATCGCCTCGATTGAGGGGGATTTGCTACGTACTTCTGTCGGCTCAGATGCTATCTCTGATAACTTGAAGAGGGCTATCATTGCGACAGAGGATGAACATTTTAACGAACACCATGGAGTTGTACCTAAGGCTGTTATTCGTGCGACTCTGGGAACATTTGTTGGTCTGGGGTCGTCCAGTGGAGGTTCGACCTTAACGCAGCAGGTCATCAAACAGCAGGTTGTTGGAGACGCTCCGACATTGGCTCGTAAGGCAACAGAGATTGTCGATGCACTTGCTTTAGAAAGAGTGATGGGAAAAGATGAAATCCTAACTGCTTATCTTAATATCGCTCCTTTTGGTAGAAATAATAAAGGGCAAAACATTGCAGGTGCCCAGCAAGCAGCAGAAGGAATTTTCGGTGTCGATGCAAGTCGATTAAGCGTACCACAAGCTGCTTTTATCGCAGGTTTGCCCCAGAGTCCTATTAGCTATTCTCCTTATGAATCTGACGGCAGTATGAAGAGTGATGAGGATATGGCTTTGGGAATCAAGCGTGCCAAGGACGTGCTGTACAATATGTATCGCACCGGTGCATTAAGCCAGGAAGATTACCAACAGTATAAAGATTATGATTTTAAAAAAGATTTCCTACCATCGGGTAGTGTGAGTACTGCTTCTCGCGGATATCTTTACTTTGCGACTCTAGCTGAAGCTGTAGATAGGATGTATGACTATTTGATTCAGCAAGATAATGTTTCTAGTCAAGAATTGAAAAATGAATCTATTCAGAAAGCTTATCGTGATTTAGCAACTAAAGAAATTGAAAATGGCGGGTATAAAGTTACCACAACTATCAATAAAAATATCCACACAGCTATGCAGAATGCTGTTGCTAGTTATGGCCGACTAGTGGATGACTCGACAGGACAGCCTGAAGTGGGGAATGTTTTGATGGATAACAAAACTGGAGCTATCCTTGGGTTTGTTGGTGGTCGAAATTATCAAGAAAATCAGAATAATCACGCCATCGATACCAAACGATCCCCTGCTTCCACAACCAAACCTCTCTTGGCCTATGGTATCGCTATTGATCAGGGACTGATGGGGAGTGCAAGCATCTTGTCGAACTATCCGACAAATTTCTCTAACGGGAATCCGATTATGTATGTCAATAGCCCTGGTACGGCTATGATGACTCTTGGAGAAGCTCTTAATTATTCATGGAATATACCGGCCTATTGGACCTACCGCACGCTTCGAGAGAAGGGTGTTGATGTGAAAGGCTACATGGAAAAAATGGGTTATGAAATTCCAGAATATGCTATTGAAAGTTTACCTATGGGTGGAGGAATTGAGGTCACAGTTGCCCAGCATACCAACGGTTATCAGACCATAGCTAACAATGGTGTTTATCAACAGAAACACATGATTGCTAAGATAGAGTCTCCTGATGGCCGAGTGATTTATGAATATAAATCTCAACCTGTTCAGGTTTATTCTAAGGCAACAGCGACTATTATGCAGAGTTTACTCCGTGATGTCATTTCATCTCGTATTACTTCTAGTTTCCAGTCAGACTTATCGTCTATTAATCCTAGTCTAGCAAGTGCAGATTGGATTGGAAAAACGGGTACAACGAATGAAGACGAGAACATGTGGCTCATGCTTTCGACACCTAGATTGACTCTAGGAGGTTGGTTAGGTCATGATGATAATCGACCACTTGCTAAAGGTGCAGGTCACTACCGAAATGCGAATTATATGGCTCATTTGGTCAATGCTATTCAACAAGCTGAACCAGGTATTTGGGGAAATGAGCGCTTTAATCTTGATTCTAGTGTCACAAAATCACAGGTGCTAAAATCAACAGGACAAAAGCCGGGCAAGGTTTCAATCAATGGAAAGGAAGTTGATATTTCAGGGTCTACAGTAACAAGTTACTGGGCTACAAAAGAAGGAGCACCGGTCACTACTTACAGATTTGCGATTGGGGGTAGCGATGCAGACTATCAGAATGCTTGGAAGAGTATTCTAGGAAATCTCCCTAGTTTGACATTACCAAATGTAAATAATAACTCTGGAACAAGATCATCAACAGGAACTTCTAGGTCTAATCGATAATATAGAGTAGTAGCAAGGATAAAAATGTTCTATCTTTGCTACTTTTTTCTTTTTCATTTTCATGTTAAAATAAATATATGAATCAATATCAGAAAAAGATTGTTAAGGGGACAATCTATTCACTATTATCAGGTTTAATCTGGGGGATTTGCGGGATTTTAGGAGAGTATTTCTTTACTCATTATAAAGTATCTTCGGGCTGGATTACTTCTATGCGTTTACTGGTAGCCGGAAGTCTTGTTTTGATCCTATCAGCCTTTCAGTTACGTAGGAAGTTAGTCGATATTTGGCGAGATAAGAAAAATTACCTGCCCTTTTTAGCCTATGCTATTTTGGGGATTTTTTCTGTGCAGTTTTTCTTTTATCTATGCGTTGAGTACTCAAATGCGACAACTGCGACTATTTTACAATTTATCAGTCCAGTTTTTATCCTATTTTACAATCGAATGGTTTACAAAAAGAAGGCGTCTCTTAGTGCTATCCTATATGTTTTGGTTGCCATGCTGGGTGTGTTTTTAATGGCTACTAGAGGAGATTTATCGCAGCTGTCTATGACGCCCTTGGCTTTGATAACTGGCTTGCTCAGTGCGGTTGGAGTCATGTTTAATGTTATCTTGCCACAATCTTTTGCCAAGCGATATGGCTTTATACCGACAGTTGGTTGGGGGATGATTATAGCGGGATTATTTAGTAACCTACTCCATCCAGTCTATCGTATTACTTTTCAGTTAGATATTGTGAGTGTGTTGATTTGCTTAACGATAGCTGTATTCGGGACTGCATTTGCTTTCTTTATTTCGATGAAGGCGGTATCCCTTGTATCTCCTTTGGTTGTATCAGTGGTGAGTGCTAGTGAGCCCCTTTCTTCAGCTCTACTGAGCGTCCTTTTTCTTGGTCTAGTTATGGATGGATTTTTAGCTTTGTCTATGGTGTTGATTATTGTTCCTATGATTTTCTTGTCTGTAGAAGAAGCTAAGGGGAGAAATTAAAGAGGGTTATTTTAATAGTTGGGGCTTCAAATTTGAGGCCTTTTTTGGTAGAATAGGTATCATTAAAATGAACTAGGAGGCGCCTATGACTGCTACAAAAATGAACGCACAAGAAATTATCCAATTTATCGCCAATGCTGAAAAGAAAACCAGTGTGAAAGTAACATTTGAGGGACAACTCGCAACTGCTGTACCAAGCTCTGTTGTCAAACTAGGGAATGTCCTATTTGGAAACTGGAAAGATGTGGCTCCGCTTCTTGATGGCTTGGTAGAAAATCAAGACTATGTTGTTGAGCAAGATGCTCGTAATTCTGCAGTTCCTTTGCTAGATAAACGTGCTATCAATGCTCGTATTGAGCCGGGTGCTATTATCCGCGACCAGGTTGAAATTGGTGACAATGCTGTTATCATGATGGGAGCAGTCATCAATATCGGTGCTGAAATCGGTGCAGGAACTATGATTGATATGGGTGCTATCCTTGGTGGCCGTGCTATCGTTGGGAAAAACAGCCACGTTGGTGCAGGTGCAGTTTTGGCAGGTGTGATTGAGCCAGCTAGCGCAGAACCAGTTCGTGTTGGAGACAATGTTCTCATCGGTGCTAACGCAGTAGTTATCGAAGGAGTCCAAATCGGTAGTGGTTCAGTTGTCGCTGCAGGAGCTATTGTTACCCAAGATGTCCCAGAAAACGTGGTGGTAGCAGGTGTTCCAGCTCGTATTATCAAAGAGATTGATGCCCAAACCCAACAAAAAACAGCGCTAGAGGATGCGCTTCGTACCTTGTAATTGTAAAAGAAAAATAGAGGCGGAACCCTTTTCCAGCCTCTTTCTGCTATATAGGAGGAAAGATAGATGTTAGATTTGATTCAGACTAGACGGGATTTGCACCAGATTCCAGAGATTGGCTTGGAGGAGTTCAAGACTCAGGCTTATCTGCTGGATGTGATTGAGAAATTGACTGCGGGCAAGAATTTTGTTCAAGTTCGTACTTGGCGAACAGGGATTTTGGTCTATTTACAGGGAAGTCAGCCAGAGCGTACCATTGGTTGGCGGACAGATATTGATGGCCTGCCTATTGTCGAACAAACAGGCCTGCCCTTCGCTTCTCTGCATCAAGATCGTATGCATGCTTGTGGCCATGATTTCCACATGACTATTGCTTTAGGCTGTCTTGAGCGAGCCCTTGAGGAGCAACCAAAGAACAATCTGCTCTTTCTGTTTCAACCTGCTGAAGAAAATGAAGCTGGTGGCATGCTCATGTATGAGGATGGCGCTTTTGGAGACTGGTTGCCAGACCAGTTTTATGGACTTCATGTTCGGCCAGATTTGAAGGTTGGTCAGATTGCGACCAATACTCATACACTCTTTGCAGGGACTTGTGAGGTGAAGATCCGTTTCAAAGGTAAAGGAGGACATGCAGCCTTTCCGCATGAAGCCAATGACGCCTTGGTGGCGGCTAGTTACTTTGTGACCCAGGTGCAGTCAGTTGTCAGCCGCAATGTTAACCCAATCGAGGGAGCAGTGGTGACCTTTGGTCTTTTCCAAGCCGGAACCACCAACAATGTCATAACGGACACAGCCTTTTTGCATGGAACTATTCGGGCCTTGACACAGGACATGAGTCTCTTGGTGCAAAAGAGGGTCAAAACAGTTGCAGAAGGAGTTGCTGCTGCCTTTGATATGGAAGTCGAAGTGGAACTCAAACAAGGTGGATACCTACCTGTTGAGAACCATCCAGCTTTGGCGCGTGAACTGATGGATTTCTTTGAAGAAAAAGAGGGAATTGAGTTGATTGATATCGAACCTGCTATGACAGGTGAAGACTTTGGTTATCTCCTTTCAAAAGTTGATGGTGTTATGTTCTGGCTAGGTATTGATAGTCCCTACGCCCTTCATCACCCTCAGATGAGTCCTAAGGAAGAAGCCTTAGCTATTGGGGTGGATGCGGTCTCTAGTTTCCTGAAAAAGAAGGCAGCAGAGTAGAGGTGCTGGCTATGAAATCGGAATTACGTAAGCAAGTCTTGCAAGAAATGGAGGCTTTATCTCAAGAACAAAAACAGGCTATAGACCAAGCTTTAACAGAACGACTTTTACAACATCGCTTCTACCAAGAAGCCAAGGTCATCGCAACCTATCTCTCTTTCCCTCATGAGTTTCAAACGCAGGGATTGATTGAGCAGGCGCTGAAGGACGGCAAGAAGGTTCTGATACCCAAAACTTATCCCAAGGGGCACATGGACTTTGTAGTCTATAATTCGCAACAACTGGTCAAAACTTCCTTTGGATTACTGGAGCCACAGGGAGATTTGGAAGTGGTGGATGCCTCTCAGATTGATTTGATTCATGTTCCTGGTCTGGCTTTTACGACGAAAGGATATCGGATAGGATACGGTGGAGGCTATTATGACCGTTATCTGAAACATTTTTCTGGTCATAGTTTGAGTACGGTTTATCCTTGTCAAATTCAGGACTTTATACCTGAAAAGCATGATATTCCTGTTGAGGAGGTATTAATTGATGAAGGAAATCTTTGATAGACGTTACCCTGTGACGAGTTTCTTCCTCTTAGTGACGGCCTTGGTATTTTTACTAATGTTGGTCACTGCAGGCGGAAACTTTGACAGGGCAGATACATTATTTCGATTTGGAGCCATGTATGGGCCAGCTATTCGCCTCTTTCCTGAGCAAATTTGGCGTCTCTTTTCAGCCATTTTTGTTCATATTGGTTGGGAGCATTTCATTGTTAATATGCTTTCCCTTTATTATCTTGGTAGGCAAGTAGAGGGAATTTTCGGATCCAAGAAGTTTTTCTTTCTCTATCTTTTATCAGGAATGATGGGTAATCTCTTTGTTTTTGTATTTAGTCCTAAATCCTTAGCAGCAGGCGCCTCTACCTCTCTCTATGGACTATTTGCTGCAATTATAGTTCTTCGCTATGCAACGCGTAATCCTTATATCCAGCAGTTGGGTCAATCCTATCTGACACTTTTTGTGGTTAACATTATTGGAAGTGTTCTGATTCCAGGAATCAGCCTAGCAGGTCATATCGGTGGTGCAGTTGGCGGAGCATTTCTAGCAGTTATCTTTCCAGTTCGAGGAGAAAGACGGATGTATAGCGCTAGTCAGAGACTGGTAGCGGTAGTGTTGTTCGTAGGACTTTCAGTTTTGCTTTTCTATAAGGGAATGGGATTGTGACGACTAATATGTAAACTTGAATAAGAAAAAAGCTACTTAAAAAATGAGTAGCTTTTAATGTGGGTTGGAACCATTCGAAACAACACAGCTCTAAAACCGATTATACACAAGCGGATAGCAGGGATCGGTTTTGGAACCATTCGAAACAACACAGCTCTAAAACTACAAAACACCTCAATGGGCATATAATAAGGTTTTGGAACCATTCGAAACAACACAGCTCTAAAACTCTGAGCCGTGTGTCAAATCGCTTGCTTTGTTTTGGAACCATTCGAAACAACACAG